>CALWOE010000016.1 GCA_944383035.1 uncultured Clostridia bacterium | reverse complement strand
CTTCTTCTAACAATAAATCAAAATCTGATTTATATAATTTATCTTGTTTTACTCTATATTTTTCAAACTCTGTTAGTGCTTTATCACAAGCTATTTCATGTGATATTTTACCAGCATCTTTTAATATATTTCTATCATCTGATAATAAAAATTTATCAATTCTAGTTGCCCAATCTTCCATAGTCATTGGTATATGTCTTCTTGCTCTTGCTTCTGCCAAATCTAAAAAAGCAGTCACTATCAATTCCAATTGTTCTAACTCTTCTTTAGTTAAATAGTTTTTAGCAATTATAACATCTGTTTCAAGTATTTTTCCATCTGGAGAATTCTTCCATGATGTAAGCCCCATATGCTCTTTTTCTGAATCAGCTCTATTATAAATTATTTCTGCTGCTGTTTGATGAGATACTGCATAATGCATTTTATTTTGTACTTTCTTAAAAAATTTAATTGTAGTTGGGGACTTTCTGTCATAATCTACACTTGTAGCATAAATATCTGTTATCTTTTGATAAAATCTTCTTTCTGACAATCTTATTTCTCTAATTTCTGCAAGTAATGATTCATAATAATCCTCATCAAAAAAAGCTCCATTAGCCATTCTCTTTTTATCTATAATATATCCCTTTTTAGAAAATTCTTTTAATATATTTGTGGCCCATCTTCTAAATTGAATTGCTCTATCTGAATTAACTCGATAGCCAACGGAGATAACTGCATCTAAATTGTAGTACTTTAATTTTCTAGTAACTTCTCTTATACCTTCTTTTTGAACTACCGAGAAATCCTCGGTAGTTGAATTTTGGTCAAGTTCTAAATCGTTATAAATATTTTTTAAATGTAAACCTATATTATCAGGTGAACAGTTATATAGTTCTGACATTGCTTTTTGAGTCAACCATAAATCACCATTTTCAAATTTAACTTGTATTCCCTTATCATGAGTTTGTCTTTCAAAAATTAAAAATTCAGCACTACTGCTTCTAATTATCAAATCCTTTGCCATTCTTTACCTCCTTTACCATTTTAAATTAAAATATGTAATAATCTATATTCATAAAATGTTAATTTTGAAACATTTTTTCTTATTTTTCCATAAATTCATCTCGCCCAATTTATGTTTGTCGAATTCTGTCGATTATCATTATTCATTTTTTATCACTTCCCTTGCTTTTCTTTTTCGCTTTGTAATAATTTTTATTTATATTATTACATATTATTTTTACTATTCTGCTTCTCTACTTCTTCTACTAATAAATCAAAATCTGATTTATATAATTTATACTGTTTTACTCTATACTTTTCAAATTATGTTAATGCTTTATCGCAAGCTATTTCGTGTGATTTTTTTCCCACGTCTTTTAATATATCTTTCACTAGAACGAATGTTATTACTAATTCTTTGCAATAATTCTCTAAAATTACATACTATATTTCTTTAGAAATTCTTCTAATTCATTCTTATTTACAAATATTTCTTCAAAAATATTATATAAAGTATCTGTTGCGTCATATTCACCAACAGCATAGCATTTTTTTCCTAAACCATATGCAATTCCAGATTCAATATGTGCTGCTTTTCCTGCTGGTAGAACTAATAATAAATTTTTAGAATTTCTTACTCCTTCTAAATCTGAATTGAAGAGTTTCAAAACAACTTCACTTTTTAAGTCCAATGATTCAAATTCTTTTTGCTTTTCTTCAGCAGTTTGATTTTTATTACCAAATCCCCAACTATCCTCATTTTTTAAGAAACAATAATATTTTATATTATATTTATCAAATAAATCACATATTTTTAATATATAATCCTTATTTCTTGCTCTTCCAGCTATATAAAATTCATATTTTTCCATTTATAATCCCCTTTAAATTTTTTATTTAATATTTTTAATCTTATAATTTATATTATCACTTTATTGTTTTTATCTTTTCTAAATCATTACTACATAATATTTCTAAATTATCAAATATTTTCTTTTCTTCCCAATCCCACCATTTTATTTGTTCTAAATAATTTATTAATTCATCATCAAATCTTTTTCTTATTATTTTACTTGGATTTCCACCTGCTATATGATAAGCTGGTATATCTTTTGTAACAATAGAATTTGCTCCAATTATTGCCCCATCACCAATATGAACTCCTGGTAAAATAGTTACATTTTGTCCGATCCATACATCATTACCAATAACAGTATCACCTTTAAATGGTAATTCATCTAAACTTGGTGTTACTTTTTCCCAACCATTCCCCATTATATTAAATGGATAAGTTGTTACACTATTCATTCTATGATTAGCTCCATTCATTATAATTGTTATTCCAGAAGCTATCTGACAAAATTTTCCTATTATAAGCTTATCACCTAAAAATTCATAATGATGTGTTACATGTTCTTCAAATTTGTCTGCACCATTTTTATCATCATAATATGTATAATCTCCAACTTGGATATTTGGTCTTGTAATCACATTTTTTATAAAACAAACACTAGGCACATTTTTATTAGGAAACTTTTCGTTTTTGTTTGGTCCATAATTCATAACATCAACTCCTTAATTATTATTATTTAATCTTTATAAATTCTTACAAAGAAAATCTATAACATCATTTTCATCTTCTGTATTATCTTTTATATCTTCTTCAGTTATATCAGTAAAATATTTATTTAATTTCTTATTAATAGATATAGAATCCAATGGATAACCAGGATGAATTTTTTCTGATGGTTTATTTACAATATAAAAATCTTCCATACTCCATGTATATGTTGCCTCTTTATTATCACTTATTACTGCAATACCATACACCCATCTACATGTAAGTTTTCCATCTTTTCCATAAATATTTGCTAAATTTGAATAATAATCAATCATCTCATCATCACTAAGTCTTTTTCCATTTACTCTTCTTACATATGTACCAGGTTGTTTATCTTCTGGAATTCCTTCAATATATAAATTATCATCCATTGCAAATACTGGAAAATTACAAACATTAGAATAAGCTCTTGCTTTTATAAGCGCATTTTCTATTGCACTTTTTCCATTTTCCTCAATATTTACTTCTTCTTGTATATCATTTACTGTAATTATTTCAATATTATTATCTAATAATCCTTTTTTAAATCTTTTTGCTTTACTTTCATTTCCAGTTGCAAACAATACTCTTTTCATATTTTCACTCCCTTTATTTCATTTTCAATTATCCAATTAATATCTTCTATTGATTTATCAATATTAAATATACCATTTCCAACCGGATAATAAACTGGATACACTTTATATAACTTTTTATTTATTTCTAAATTATGATAAATTTTTCTATTTTCAGATACTGATATTTTTTTATTTAAAATTATAGAACTAACTTGATTACCAAAAGTTATTATTATTTTTGGTCTTATTATATCTATTTCTTTAAACAATAAATCAAGATATTTTTTTAATACCTCATTTGAAAGTGGTCTTGCATCTTTTTGCGTACATTTTTCTAAATTAGTTATAAATATTTTATTTTTTTCTATTTCATCATAAACATAATCACTAAATTCATAGTCCCAATCTTTAGTCTTTTTTTCTAATATTTTTTCATACACATCATCACTTAATAAATTAACTTTATTAAATAACTTCCATATATTTTTTGTACCTATCCATGGTGACTTTCTACCTTTCCATGTTTTACTACTTGCAATATTTCTTCCGGTAGGATTCATAAAGACAAAACATATATCAGGATTATTACTTAATCCACCGTTATATATAGAATCCAATTCTTTAGCACCATATTTTATTTGTAATTTATCATATTCTATTTGTAAACCCTGTAAATTCAATTTATACACCTCAAAATTTAAAATTTAGACATTACTTTTACAATTAATAATTCTTTTTATCATTAAACAAATTAAAATAATATTTACTACTTCAAATAATATAACAACAAAATATGCTAAAAATATATTTATCACAAGGAAATTAAAAAACATATATGGTATTACACAAAAGTTTGTAAATATCAAAAAAATAATTTCTATTACAAGACTAATAATGAAAAAGAATAATTTAATCTTCTTTTTAAAAAAAGTTAATACAAAAATAATAACTTGAGTAACAATCGATATAGCCATATATGGTACAACCATTAAACTTATTCCACCAATAAGACTATTAAATGATTGTTGTGAATTTTTTAAATTATTTATATTTATTAGCGAAATTATAAGGCTTATTACTAAAATAAAAATAATAGCTAAAGAAAAATTTTTTATTAATTTATCAACTTTATTATCTGATTTTCTACTATTGTTTTCCATATAATCATCTTCTTTCAATGAAATTTATTTAATTATACCATAAATATACAGTTAAATAAAGAAATTATTTACATTTTTATACATAACTTTCCCCTAAAAAACAACAAAAAATAACCTTTATTTTAAAGGCTATTTTTAAATTTCAAATATTTTATCATCTAAATAGACAATATTTTGTAATTTTAATTTATCACTAAAAGAATTTATAGCTTTCATAATTTTCTTTGTAAAGTAATAATCTTTTAGTTCTTTTTCATCAATATTTCCATCTGTTATAAATTTTATTTTTAATATATTATCATTTATATCTATTTTTATATCTTCAATATGAGAATATTGTCTATTACCAATTATTCTTTTTCCTACTTCAGATATTCTTGTTTTCTTAACATCTAATTTATCTGCTAAAATTAATACAAGTGCAATAATATTATCTGTTTCAAATCCATTACTATGTATTTTTATTGCTTCTAAAACCATATCAATATCTTTAAAATTAATATTATTTTCTTCAAAATATTTTTTAGCAAAATTATAACTTTTAATTGCATGATCTTTTTTTCCTTCTGTTGAACCTATATCATGTAATAAACATGCAATTTTTGCTTTATATATAAATTCTTCGTCAAAATCTAGTTTATTTAATATATTTTCTACTAAATTTGTTACATTTTTAATATGGGTAAAATTATGATACGCATATCCATTGTCACTATTATTTTCAAATTTTTCAATCTTATCATATAAATCTATTATTTTCTTATCATTTAAAATATTATTATATATGCCTTTTATATCGTTCATTTCTACCTCCTAATCACAATTTTTATTATACTATTTTACTAGTATTTTTTCAATATCTATTAAAAAAACTTATAAAAATGAAGTGAACCCATCTTGTCAAACAATTTTGTCTAACTTTTGGTATTCACTTCATAAAAATATCCTTCTATTTTAATATTTTTCTTAAAAATTCACCAGTATAACTTTCGTTACATTTAGCTATTTTTTCTGGTGTACCAGTTGCAACAACAGTTCCACCATTATCGCCACCTTCTGGACCTAAATCTATAATATTATCTGCAGATTTTATCACATCTAAATTATGTTCTATTACAACTAAAGTATTGTTTTGATCTGTTAATCTTTGTAATATATCTATTAATTTATGAACATCTGCAATATGAAGTCCAGTTGTTGGTTCATCTAATATGTATAAAGTTTGACCAGTAGAACGTTTTGAAAGTTCAGTTGCAAGTTTTATACGTTGTGCTTCACCACCAGATAAAGTTGTTGATGGTTGACCAAGTTTTATATATCCAAGTCCAACATCCATTAATGTTTGTAATTTATTTTTTATAGTAGTGACATTTTTAAAGAAATCTAAAGCTTCTTCAACTGTCATATCTAAAACATCGCTTATACTTTTTCCTTTATATTTTACTTCTAATGTCTCTCTACTATATCTTTTACCTTTACAAACTTCACATGGTACATATACATCTGGTAAAAAATGCATTTCTATTTTTATTATACCATCACCTGAACAAGCTTCACATCTTCCTCCTGGAATATTAAATGAAAATCTTCCTTTTTGATATCCACGTAGTTTTGCTTCATTTGTTGATGCAAATAAATCTCTTATAGGATCAAACATTCCAGTATAAGTTGCAGGATTTGATCTAGGTGTTCTGCCAATTGGTGATTGATCTATATTTATAATCTTATCTATATTTTCAAGACCTAATATTTTTTTATGAGCTCCTACTTTATGATTTGCACGATTTATTTTATTTGCAGCAGCTTTGTATAGCACTTCATTTACAAGTGTTGATTTTCCTGAGCCAGATACTCCTGTTACACAAGTAAATAAACCAATTGGTATTTTTACATTTATATTTTTTAAATTATGTTCTTTTGCACCTTTTATTTCTATATAACCCTTATCTGATTTTCTTCTTTTCTCTGGGACTTCAATTTTTAATTTTCCACTTAAATATTTACCAGTTATTGATTCTTCACAATTTAGAATATCTTGTGGCTTACCGGAGAATACTATATTTCCTCCGTGAACTCCAGCACCTGGTCCAATATCTACAATATGATCTGCAGCCATCATTGTATCTTCATCATGTTCAACAACAATTAATGTATTACCTAAATCCCTCATCTTCTTTAAAGAATTAAGTAATTTTTCATTATCTTTTTGATGCAATCCGATACTTGGTTCATCTAATATATACAATACCCCTGTAAGACCTGAACCAATCTGAGTAGCAAGACGAATACGTTGTGATTCACCACCAGACAATGTTCCAGATGCTCTAGATAGTGTAAGATATGATAAACCAACATCAATTAAAAATTGTAATCTACTATTTAATTCTTTTACTATTTGTTCTGCTATCATTTTATTTTTTTGAGATAATTTTGTATCATATACTCTTTGGATAAATTCTTTTACACTACTTACATTTCTCTCACATAACTCATGAATATTTAATCCACCAACAGTTACAGCTAAACTTTCTCTTTTAAGTCTAGCACCATTACATGTATGACATGGACTAGTTGACATCAAAGATTCATAGTATTGTTTCATTCCCATTGATTTTGTCTCAGAAAATCTTCTTTGTAGTGTATTTATGACTCCTTCAAATTCTGTTTCATATTCTCTTTCAAAAGTTTTTGAGACATGCTTAAACTTTATTTTTTCATCTTTACTACCATATAGTAACACATCCATAAAATCTTTTGGTAAATCTTTTAATTTAGTTTCTTTTGGGACATTATAGTGTTTACAAAGTCCATCAATATACATATTACTTATTGAATCAACTATACTACCTGCACCAGTCCAACCTTGTATTGCACCATAATCACACAATCTTTTTTCTTTATTTGGCATTATTTTATCAATATCTATCTTTAAAAGTTCCCCAAGACCAGTACAATCAGGGCAAGCACCAAACGGACTATTAAATGAAAACATTCTTGGAGTTAATTCTTCTAAACTCACACCACAATCTGGACATGCATAATTTTGGCTATATAAATGTTCTTCTCCACCTATTACACTTACAAGTACAAGATTATTTGCATTAGTTGATGCAAGCTCAACAGAATCTGTAAGTCTTGTTTGTATATCTTCTTTAATTACCAATCTATCCACTATTATTTCTATGTTATGCTTTTTTTGTTTATCTAAACTTGGAATTCCATCAGATAAATCTAAAACTTCACCATCTACTCTTGCACGTATAAAACCATCTTTTAAAATTCTTTCAAATAATTTTACATGTTCCCCTTTTTTACCACGAATAACTGGTGCCATCACAAGAATCTTTGTACCTTCACCATATTCCATTATTTGATCTACAATTTCATCAACTGTTTGTTTTTTTATTCTTTTTCCACAAATTGAGCAATGTGGTATTCCAACTCTTGCATATAACAGTCTTAAATAATCATAAATTTCAGTTATAGTTCCTACTGTAGAACGAGGATTTTTTGATGTAGTTTTTTGATCTATAGATATCGCTGGTGATAACCCATCTATAGATTCTACTTCAGGTTTTTCCATTATACCTAAAAATTGTCTTGCATATGCTGATAAAGATTCTACATATCTTCTCTGTCCTTCTGCATATATAGTATCAAAAGCTAGCGAACTTTTACCACTTCCAGAAAGGCCAGTAAAAACTACTAATTTATTTTTTGGGATTTCTATACTTACATTTTTTAAATTATTTTCTTTTGCTCCATTAATAATCAATTTATCATTCATAATATTTCTCCTTATAACCATATATAATTATACACTTCAAACACTTGTTTGTCAATCTGACATTTCATTTATATTATTATTGTAACAAAATAGTTATAAAATAATATAATATACTAGAACTTTGGTTCTAAGGAGGTAATAATGAATAATAATGAACATTGTGATAATCCAAATATTTGTTACTGCCGACCAATAGTATGTCCTACAGGAGCTACTGGTGCTACCGGTCCTACTGGTGTGACTGGCCCTACTGGTGCTACTGGACCTACTGGTGTCACTGGTCCTACTGGTGTGACTGGTCCTACTGGTATCACTGGTCCTACTGGTGCTACTGGCCCTACTGGTATTACCCCAACTGCTAATGCAATTATACCGGCAGCTTCTGGTACCCCAATTACTTTAACTACTACTCAATCAGATAGTATTGGTGTCCCATCTTTTATTGGATTTGGTTCTTCTGCTCCTGGGAAAGATGTTCTTGGCCAAAACATAGACATAACTACTTTGCAAAACATGGCTTTTAGCATACCACGAAATTCTACGATTAATTCATTTGCTGCATATTTTAGCACATCTGATACAATAGATTTAACTGGTGTTAATGCTACAATTGGAGCCGTTTTATATAGGACAACATCTCCTGGAAATATCTTTACTGCAATTCCAGAAACTGGTATTGCACTAACACCAAATCTTACTGGAATTGTACCACCTGGTACTGTCTTGACTGGTATTATTGATAACTTGAACATTCCAGTTACAGCTGGAACTAGACTTCTAATCGTATTTACTTCAAGTGCAACTGGTGCTAATTTTAATAACAATATACTAGGATATGCAAGTGCCGGAATAGGAATATCATAATCTAAAGATCTTATAAAAAAATTAAAAGTCTAACATAATATTAGACTTTTAATTTATAACTTTTATTCAAAATCATTTGCTGCTCTATTATCCAAGTCAAATAACACAACTGTGCCTTTTATATCATTATATCTTGAATTATCCATCTCCCATACACCTTTTTCAAGTTGTAATCTTAAATTATCAACATTTTTACCATATTCTACTCCCATATATCCTTCATAATCCCATTGTGTTGTATTTGGATCACTCGAATTTTTATTATTTGTATTATAACTTAAAGACATACCATTTGAATCTTTACATACTATATTAAATTTTACTCCTATATATCCATCGTTTAATGGATTGTTTATATTTCCACCTTGCTTAATTGCTACTGTTGAATTTGGTAATTTAAATTCTCCATACCATGATTGTACGAAATTATTTGTTATATCATTACTTGCCATCATGTCTTTTGTTAATGTAAATGGTTTTCCTGTTTGTATTGTTATTGGTTGATTTTTTGTTGATAATGTTGATTCGTCACCTGTAACATCTCTATTTGATACTGATCTATATCCATCATTTGGTTTAAAGTATATTGTATATGGATTTGATGCTAGATTTACATATTTTCCATCTGAATTTTTATAATATAATTCTATATTTGATTCATATGTTTTTCCATCTTTTGATATGTAATAGAATGTTGGTGTTATTTCTATATTTTTTGAATATTCATTATTTGATGAGTTATATCCTCCACTTGTTTTTAAATCAAAGCTTATTCTATATCCCATTTTTGGAGCAGATAAATAATTTGCATTATAATGTTTATATGGTCCAAGTGGTAATATTGTTTGAGCTGCTGTTCCATTTATCGAAATATTTGTTCTTTGTCCTAATTGATTTGTAATACTACTGTATATATTTAATTTTCTTGTTCCTGAATAATATTCTACTCCTGTTAAATCATTTACTGCATTTCCTGTACTTGCTCTTCTAAATACATTTTTAAAGTCTACATCCGAACAATCTGTTATCTTAAAGTCATATATTCTTCCAATATTTACTGTTGTTTCATCTTTATATGTAAAGTAATGTGCATCATCTTTCATAACTAATCCATTTGTATTTGGATCTGATGGGGCATTATTTGATCTACTTCCACCTGATGAGTTTGTTGTTTTACTATCATCACAATAACTACTTGGTTTTTTTATTTCATTTTTATCTGCATATTTTTCATATGTTGTTTTTGCTGATGATGTATTATTTATGAAATACTCTTTCATATTTGATGTTACTGTTCCTTCAAGTGGACTATCTGGTGCATTGTATGTAACACCTACAACCCTTATTTTACTTTCTGTTGATGACAAACTATCTGTTGTTAGCTTATCACTTGTTGCTTTTGCTTTAAACGATACCACACCATTATTTCCTTTTCCAACATTTATTGGTGTTCCAGCAACTATATCTTGACCAGCAGTTACATTTCCCATTGTACTTAATGATTGAACATCAAAATCAAACATTACTATATAATATTTAACATATTTTCCAGTATTTAAATTTGTATAATGTGAACTATTTTTTGCTGAAATATTTAATGTAAACTCTGAATTTTTTTGTATTTGTATTCCATCTGTTTTATCTGTATGATTTACTAAATTACTATTATCTACTACTACATCATATGATAAATTTAGTGGTGTAAATACATTTACTTTTGGACTATTTGCCATATTTACTGACTTTGTTGTTCCCATATCATATCCATTTAAGTAATCATATAGCATATAATTTCCAACTGAACTTAATGTTCTTATTCCATTATATTTATCTTCTGGTATAAATTGATTTCCATCAAAATAACTTGCATCTGTATTTCCTGAAGATGCTAAAATTGTAGTTGGTATATTATCTAAACTTTTATTATTATATTGATTTGCATACTCTGCCATTTGTGTTTTTATATTATTATTTGTTGAAATTACTAAATTTCCACTTCCATTAAACAATTTATCTTTTCCTGATCCTGAGACATTTGGAAATGTTCCTGTTTTTAAATAATATAAATTAAATGTTGATAATATATATTTTGGTTCTCCATTTACTATTTCTAATTTATATTTTATTGTATTTGCTACATATTTTGTTGCACTTAAATATGGTTTTATATACTCTCCTGATGGTGTATATACAATTTCACAATCTGAATCTTCTCCACGTCCATTTATTATAGTACTTCCTGTAAGACCTGTTCCTCCTCCTGGATTACCTGGGTCACCACCTGGACTTCCTGGATCACCCGGATTTGGACTATTTGGATCGCCAATTTCAGTAGAACCAGTTGGATCAGATACATTAACTGTTTTATAATAAAATTTAATTACTGTTACTTGTTTATCTCCACCAGCTTCACTACTTGTTGTTACAGATGTAGAACCATTCTGTGATGCATAATTTATATTTCTTTCTGCATCTTGTATTGTTGCTCCAGATGCTTTTTTTACTCCTTCATATTGTAATAATTTTTGATTTTCAACAAGAGTAAGTAACTTACTTACTTGCATACTATTATTTGATTTTATCTTATAATATTCACTATATCCTGATTTTCCACCCTGATTTGATATTATTGATTTATTTGAATTTCCATCTATTAAAATCTCTGTCGGATTTCCTGATACTACTTGTCCATCAACTATATGTTGTACATATACTTCTTTATCTGGATAAATTGGAAGCAAAAATCTTTTATCAAATAGATTTTGGGCATCTCTAACCCACTCCACCGCTTTATTATATTGTGTAGTTCCTGGTATCATATATTGATCTGGATTATTGTAGTAACTATCATTATTATAGTATGAAGGCAACCAATATTTTATAGAAGCTCGTATTACATCATTATAGTTATCTATATTAGATAACATATATCCAGATCTTGCAACATCTTCAGGTCTAGGATCGCTACTTGGTACTCTATATCTAAAACAAAATGTTTTTGATACATACATATCATTATCTGATATTTGTCCATTATATATGTAATTTTTTATTATATCCGTATAATATTCATTAAATTCATTTTTTACATGTATATCTGCTTTTGCATTTTCACTTTCTTCTCCAGTAAGCCAATCCATTTCATACCAGACTTCTTGATATCCTAAATTATCAAGCCAATTTACATCTGACAATTCATCTCTAATTTTTACTGATGGATTAGAATATGTGTTTTTAGTTGGTATTTTAAACATTAATTTTTTAAACTCATTTTGTTTTTGTTCTTCATCTAAACCAGCAAAAGATACATTTACTGTTCTTATACTAAGTTCAGATTTATCAAACTCATAAATATTACGTGTTTTATCTGTATGCAATAAATCTTTTAAATTGTATACATCTGCATTATTTATTAATTCAAACTGTTTTGTATTACCAACCTCTAATCCCCTTGATGTTGTAGAAGCACCTGCAGATGTATCCCAAATTAGTTTTCCACACGAATCACCATTATATTCCACACAAAATACTTCTACATCTTGTTCTTCAGCATATACATTGTTAAACGCTGTGAGTCCTACAAACATAAAAAGTAGTAACAAACATATGTTAAATATATATCTTTTCATATTATCCTCCTATTAAAATCTTGGTATATCTACTGTTACATTTCCTGCTTTTAGTGTACTTATTGGTTTTATGCTGATAAATAATAATGATCCTCTTAAGTCTTTTGATATTGGTATATCTATTATTATTTTATCTTCATTTTTTTCATATGTTACTCCATCTGTTACACTTAAATCTTTATAGAATATATTTTTTAATTCATTTGCACTTTCTATTTTATATGTTATTTCTGTTCTTACTCTATAAAATGCTCCATCATAATATATACATGGAAATTGTACTTTTCCACTTCCTGTTGTTTTTATTTGATTAGATTTAACATAATTTACATATTCATTTATTTCTTCATCTGTTTGTGTATAAAGACTTATTCTACTTAAACTTTCTTTAAATGTTTCTGCATTTATTGTGTTATAATCTACATTTAATATTGTATTTAAATAATCTTCTACATATGTTCCTACTTGTGAAAATAACTCTTTATTATCTTTATATACTTCTATTGGTGTTTTTGCATTTCCTTGTTTTGAATTATAAAATGCAAGCTCATATACACTTTTATCAATATTTGCTAATGTATATGGATATTGATAAGCATTTGACGGTTCTTTTTCTTTGTTTATGTTTATTCTATCTCCATTTACTGTTATTGTGTTGTATTCTCTTACATAATTTATTATCATTTCATTTAATTTAGCTTTTGTTAATTTTTTACTTCCATTTATTTTATTTACTTTTATTGTTATTATTTTATTGTTTACCATATCTAGTATTGCATTTTTTTCATCTGGTGTATAATTTTCTATATCTTTTACTTCTCCTTTATCTTCTGTACTCAAATCTTTTTCTAATATTTTTGATTTTGTATTTACTAAATATCTTATTGCTTCTATATATGTTGCTTTATCATTTTCATTTTCTTGTGTTATTTCATCTTTTCCTATAATTTCTTTGTCTTGAGCATATTCCACCCATATTGCGTTTTCATACTGTGCTTCTGGTTCATCTGCAAATGCATCAATACTACTCATATTAAAGGTTGCTGATAAAACCATTTTCACAAGCTCTGATTTTGTTACATGTTCACTAGATTTTGGACTTTTATTATTATACATCTCTGAAAAAGCGTAATCATCCATTGTTTTTTCAAAGCCATAATAATCCTTATATTCAAAATAATTTATTAAAGATATTACTCCATAGCCGATACCAACAATTAATAAAATTATTAAAATTACAAAAATTATTGTAAAAATACTCACAGATCTTCTACTTAATTTTTTCTTTGGTTTAGAAGATTTAACCTCTTTTGAAGTGTCTTTATTTTTATATGATGGCACAATTTTTGGTGCACTAACATTATTGTTATTGTTGTTATTATTTTGTTCCATAATCTACCTCTCTTAAATACATAATTATATTATATATATTAAGAAAAAAAAGTTCAAGTAATATATTTAAATTTATATTAAAAAAACAAAAAATGGTAATTTTAAAGAAAATGAAATAAAAATGAAATACAAAAAAATACAAATGAAACAAAAAAGATAATGGATTTAACCATTATCTAAAAGTTTATTGTTTCTTCTTTTGCTAAATTACCATCTAAATATATTTTTATTACAGCATTAGTATATCCACTAAGTGAAAATGTTGTAGACTCTTCTTCTGGTTTGAATGTTTTATCAAATACTTGATTTGTAGCTCCACCATCAACACTTGCAGTAACTTTTACATTTATACTTTCTTTATCAAGTGGTGTTCCACCTTGAAGTTCTAATAAATCTATACTAATATTTTTTGTAATAAGTAATTTATTTATTGTTATTTCTACCAAAGAACCTTCTTTTAATTCCTGATTTTCAGGATAGTTTTGTGCTATTACTACTCCATTTGTCTTATTTTTATCCTCACCAGTTTTTACATTTACTGTTAATTTTTTCTCTGTTAAGATTTGTTTTGCTTCTTCTTCTGTTTTACCAACTACATTTGGCATAAGAACAGTAGCTTTACCATCACCTTTACTTACAATTAATTTAATTGTGCTACCAGATGGTGCTTGTGTTCCACCTTTTGGCTCTTGTGATATTACAATTCCTGCTGCAATCTTTTCATTAATTTGTTCTTCTATTTCAACCTTAAATCCAGCAGTTTCTTCAAGTTCATATTTTGCAACAGTAGAATCTTTTCCCTCTACATCTGTAACATCAACCATTTTTTGACCACGACTTACAACAACATATATTTTTTTATCTTTAGTTTTAGTACCATTTTCTGGATTTTGTGATATTATTTTACCTTCTTCAACATCATTGCTATATTCTGCACTATCTTGTAATATTTCTATTCCTTGAGCTTTATATTCTTCAACTACTTCTTCAAAAACTTTACCTTTAAGGTCTGGAACTTCTATTTCTCTGTTTGCCTCTTTATCCGCATCCATTTTATTTTTTATCTTAATTCCAAAAAATACACCTAAAGAAATTACTATAATAGCAACTACAACACAAACAGAAATAATTATAATTTTTCTTTTTTTCTTTTGTTCCGGTGTAAGCTTTTTCTTGTCATCATCTAATTCTTTTTGAGTAGAATTTTGTGTCATATTTCCTCTTGATGATTTAATTCTTAAATTTGGTACAATATTATCATTTAACTTATATTCATTTTCAGAGATTGTAGGAATTACTTGTGTTGCACCAGCTTCTACAGAACTTGGTTTGGCAACTATCAAAGAATTTGGTTTTAATAATGCCATTGATATATCTCTTAAAAGTTCTGTTGCACTTTGATATCTTACAACTGTACTTTTAGCCATTGCTTTTAAAATAATAGAATTTAGAGCAGGTGTAACTGATGGATTTACTTCAATAGGTGGTTTAGGTTCTTCTTGGATATGTTTTAAAGCAACAGATACAGGAGAATCGCCATCAAATGGTAACTTACCAGTTGCCATTTCATACATTACCACACCTAATGAATAAATATCAGACTTTTCATCTGTATATCCACCTTTTGCATGTTCTGGTGAAAAATAATGAACAGATCCCATTGTACTGCCAAAGCTAGTAATAGTAGCACTAGGAGCATTTGTGATTTTCGCAATACCAAAATCGGTAACTTTTGCCACTAAATTCTTATTTAAAACTATATTATGTGGTTTTATATCCCTATGAATAATATGAGCTTTATGTGCAGCCTCAAGAGCTGATGCAATTTGTGCTGCAATTTTTAATGTAAGCTCACTACTTAGTGCACCATGTTCTTCAATGTAATCTTTTAATGTCTTTGTTTCTAAAAGTTCCATTACTATATAATTTATGCCATTTTCTTCACCAACATCATATACAGATACAATATTTGGATGAGTAAGTGCTGCAGCTGATTGTGCTTCAGTTCTAAATCTTTTTACAAAAGTTTCATCTTTTGCATATTCATCTTTTAATACTTTAATTGCAACATTTCTATTTAAAAGATGACATCTAGCTTTATATACAACAGCCATTCCACCTTCGCCAATTTTTTCTAATATCTCATATCTTGAAGATAAAGTCTTTCCAACTAAATTCATACAAATTCTCCTTCTTTAAAGTTTAATTAAAACAGCTGTTATATTATCTACTCCGCCATTTAAATTTGCTGTTTTAACAATTTCATCTACAATATATTTATCATCATTTTGTTTAACTATCTTTAAAACATCATTATCATTTAACATATTAGTAACACCATCTGTACACATAAAAATATATCCAAAGTTTTCATTTAACTCTTTTACCTCAAAATCAATATTTTCCAATATTCCAATAGCTTTTGTAAGTACATGTTTTTGTGGATGATTTTTGGCTTCTTTTTCACAGATAATATTCTCTTTTAATAATTTATTTACATACGTATCATCTTCTGTGATTTGAATAATACTATTTTTATTTTCATCTAAATAATAAATTCTGCTATCTCCAACATTTAAATAATACAATTTATCATAGAACTTCAAGAATAAAGTAACTGTTGTTCCCATTCCTTTATACTTTTCATCTGTTTTTTCTAATGTATATATTTTCTCATTTGCTATTTCTATTGCTTTTTTTATTATATTCTTAACAGCTAGTGTTGATGATCTTTTTAGTGAATCTTTATATGTTTCAAAATAATCAGAAACAACTTTAACAAGTAGATTACTTGCTACTTCACCACTTTCATATCCACCTAGTCCATCAGCGACTATAAAAAGACCAATATCATCATTATAGCTTTTTGCAAAGAAAGCATCTTCATTATTTTTTCTTTTTCTTCCTAAATCGCTTTTTGCATAAAAAATCATTGATTCACCTCTAATTTATTATATTATATCAGATGTTAAAATTTTTTCAATACCTTTAGTTTATTAATTAAAATTATACATTATTATTACTGAAATAATATATATAAATATAAAAACAAGACCATGTTTATAATTTAATTTTTCTTTTTTTAGTACAAACAAAGTAAAAATAGAAACTGATATGAACATCATTAAAAGTTGTACTATTTCCACAACTCCAATTTGTATTGTTGTCATAAATGCTGGTATTAAAAGTACTAAACATGTATTTATAATATTACTTCCAATTATATTTCCTGTAACTATATCATAATGCTTTTTCCTAATTGACACAATAGATGTTATAAGCTCTGGAAGAGATGTTCCAACTGCAAGAATACTAACACCAATTATACTTTCAGAGATATTTAACATTCTTGCAAGTATTATTGAATTATCAACAACCATATTACCACCATGATATAATAATAGCAAACCTAATATAACAAAAGCTACTACAATTATACCTTTATTTTTGATAATTTTATTACAAAATTTAAATACTATACTATCAGCTTCTTCTATATCTTGTTCTTCTTTAATTGCATTTCCACTTTTTAGTATAGTAACTATATGATATATAAGCATAACTATAAAAAAGATACCTGTAATATAGTTTAATTCTCTTAAATATAAGCAAAGTAACAAAAATACTGTTTCTACTAAAAACATTTTCAAAGTTTCATTTTTTGTTAGTTTATTTAACTTTATCTCTCCTGCAAAAAGAGATAAACTAAATATAACCATCAAATTAGAAATATTACTTCCCACAATATTTGAAAGTGCAATTTCACTTTGATTTAATGTTCCATTTAATGTAATTATAATTTCAGGCACAGAAGTTCCAATACATACAATAAATAGAGTAACTAATAACTTGTTTACTTTTAGTTTATCAGATATTCTAACAACTGCATCTACTAACATATCTGCGCCCACGCATAAAAATAAAATTCCAATTATAATAAATATAATTTCTACTATCATATAACTCCTCTTTTGTTCATTTTTAATTTACTTTTTCTTATTTGTTACTTTCTATATATTTTTTTCTTAACTGACCACAAGCAGCATCAATATCTGATCCCAACTCTCTTCTTACTGTCGTTACTATACCACATGAATTTAAAGTATTCATAAAACGCTCTATTGATTTTTCTTTTGATTTTTTATACATTCCATTTTTTATTTCATTTACTGGAATTAAATTTACATGTGCTATCATTCCTCTTAATAGTTTTGCAAGTGAAATTGCATCCTCATAAGTATCATTTTCTCCAAGTATTAATGCATATTCAAAACTAATTCTTCTCCCTGTTATTTTAATATAATCTCGACATGCTTTTAAAAGTTCATCTATACTATATTTATTTGCTATTGGCATAATACTTTTTCTTTTATCATCAGTTGTAGCATGTAAAGAAATAGAAAGTGTACACTGAATATTTTCATTTGCAAGTTTATATATATTCGGAACTATTCCACAAGTAGATAAACTAATATGTCTTGCACCAATATTTAAACCTAAAGGATAGTTTATAAGTCTTATTGATTTTACAACATTATCATAATTATCTAATGGTTCTCCTATCCCCATATATACTACATTTGATATTTTTTCATTTGTATATCTTTCCACTGTTAAAATTTGACCTTCTATTTCACATGCTTTTAAATTTCTTTCATAACCTTCTTTAGTGGAAGCACAAAATTTACATCCCATTTTGCATCCTACTTGTGTTGAAACACATAGAGTATTACCATAGTTATATCTCATAAGTACTGATTCTATTGCTCTATTATCATTTAATTTTATTAAAAACTTCATTGTTCCATCTTTTTTTGATTTTTGACATTCTATTACATCTAAAGTCATTATATATGTATTTTCTTTTAATTTTTCTCTTAAAGATTTTGAAATATCAGTCATTTCATCAAAAGATGTAACTTTTAATCTATGTACCCATTTAAAAATTTGTTTTGCATGGAATTTCTTTTCCCCAAAACTTTCAATTAAATTTTCCAATTCTTCAACTGTTAAATCATTTATATTTATTTTTTCCATCTTTTCTCCTTTTATGTAACTTTACAATATATATATTACTATAAACAGATATTTTTTTCAATAAATAAATAAAAATATAGCAAAAAAACTAACTAAAATTAGTTAGTTTTAAAATTATTTTTTATCTATTCAATAATTATTCCCATATCTTTAGCAATATTTTTTGTATACTCATCATTTCCAAAATAATAAATACCATTTTCATCCGCTCTGAAAGAATCTTTATATTTTTCTGGTATAATATCTTCAAATTTTTCACTATCAATTATATGATTACTACCATATTTTTCAAAATTATATTCTTCCATTAATATTTCATAACTATCTTTTATTGCTTGTATATCAGTTCTTAATGCAGCTTCATTAGCACTATCAATAGTATGATTACTAGTCATAAAATAAACTGAAACACCAGCTAAAATAATTATAATAATTATAGTTATAACTAAAATAACAAGTGATATACCACTTTTATTTACATATTTTTTATTATTTTTCATATCCTCTCACCTGTTTTAATTATATAATGTTTTAAATCTTTTTACAAGTACTTATTTTATTTATACTAAAATTCACAAATAGTTGTTATTCCAGCCGGTAAAAATATATTAGTATTTTTTTGTTTTAAACCAATTTCATCAAAACTTATTTTTTTTATATTTCTATCTTCAATAGATTTTGTAACAAGATTTGAAATAATTGTACCAGATAAACCACCTGTATATGTATTTATCATCATAAATAAAGGATCATCACTTAATAATTTACCACACAAATTTACTAAGTTTTCTAAATCTTTTTCTATATTCCAAACTTCTTTATTTTTTCCTCTACCATAAGATGGTGGATCCATTATTATACAATCATATTTATTATTTCTTCTTATTTCTCTTTTTACAAATTTAACAACATCATCTACTATGTACCTTACACTTTTATCTTTTAAGTTACTTGATATAACGTTTTCTTTAGCCCAGTTTACCATGCCTTGAGAAGAATCAACATGACACACACTAGCTCCAGCCTTAAGACAAGCAACAGTAGCTCCACCGGTATATGCAAAAAGATTTAAGACTTTTACTTGTTTATTTTCCTTGATTTTTTTTGATATTTTGTCCATCATATAATCCCAGTTTACAGCTTGTTCTGGGAAAAGTCCAGTATGTTTAAATCCCATTGGTTTTATATTAAATACAAGATCTTTATATTTAATTTGCCAATTATTTGGTATTTTTTTTAATATTTCCCAATGACCTCCGCCAGTATTACTTCTTATATATCTTGCATGTGCCATATTCCATAATTTTTCATTTTCTTTTTTACTCCAAACAATTTGTGGATCTGGTCTAATTAAAATATATTTTCCCCATTTTTCAAGTTTTTCACCATTTGCCATATCCAAAAGTTCATATTCTTTTAAATCTTTACTATAACGCATATTATATTCTCCTTTTTCATATTTATATATCAGGTGTTAGTAATGAGATTTGCAACTATAAAACTAAAAAATATATTAAAACTTATAATATTTTTATTTACATTATCAATCTTATTTATATTTTCAAAGACAAACTTTTCTTCTGTAAAAGAAAGTGTAAATATTTGTTTTGTTAGTGTACTTCCATCACTTTTCCCATTTATTTTATTTACTGAACTAATACTTAAGAACAATTTAACAGATACAATTGTTATATTTTTTGGAAATATCTTTTCTAAAATTTTTAAAATTAAAAAAAGTGCTACCCCAGCAATAATTATACGGTTTTTATGTGGATTTCCAATGGGTGCTAAAACAGTTAATAAACTGTATGAAGAAAACAAAATTTCTTACAATGAAGCACAATTTCTACTTTTATTTGTAAATAATTGTAATCCAGCATTTATTATATCCACTATTGGAATTGCATTCTTTTTAAATATAAAAATTGGTATTTTATTATATATTTCTCACATTATATCTGCAATTATTATTGGAACTGTTTCATCACGTAATATTATACACAAAAAAAGTTTAAATTTAAAGAAATTTAATAAAAAAAGTTTAAATAATAACAATATTAATAAACAAAATAGCATAAATATAGAAAAAAAAGTTGAAAAAAAAGAAAATATCATAGAAACTTTAAGAAAAAGTATATTATCTAGTTTTGTAACTTTAGGTACAATATTTGGATATATAATAGTTTTTAATCTTATATTTGATATACTAAAAGATATTCTACTTAAAATTAATATAAATTCTAATTACATAGATATATTATCTGGTATATTTGAAGTAACTAGAGGAAGTTTAAATGTTTGTAACAGTGATTTTGATATAAAAACAAAAATATGCATTGTATCTTTTCTTTTAGGATTTAATGGTATATGTATAATATTTCAAATATATTCTACTGTTGCGAAACATAATTTTGATTTATTTAAAATTATAAAATCAAAAATAATACAAGGTATAATTTCTTCTTTTACTACATATATTCTACTAGGTTTTATAGATATATCAGATATTACTCAAAATGTATTTTTTACAATAGATAAAAATATTACATACTCAACATTTTTAGAAAATATAAAAGAAAGTTATACAAATTCATTATTTTTAATAATATTTTTACTTACGATTTATCTTATAATATCTAAAATTTATAAACATAAAAAATGTAATAAATAAAAATGTAGTCTAACATATATTTAGACTACATTAATCAAAGAAGGGGGGTAAACTTTTTTTGTTTACATTTATATTTTGAGTAATTAATTTTGTTTTATACTATTAATTTTAATTTTTTAGGAGGTATTTTTATGGATAAAAATCAACAATTCTTTGATCCATATAATTTTGGAAATCAAAACCCACAAAATTCACATATGCCAAATCCAGATATGTCAAATTTTGATATGAATATTGCAAATCCAACAATGTATTATGAACAACAATATATGTATTACAAATATTTAACACAAGTAGTAGAATACAAAATTAAAGTAAAAGAACTAGAAAAGTTAAATAAAATGTAAAAAAGATGTTCAAAAGAACATCTTTTTTGCTTAATCAATTCCAACTGATACTTTAAAGAAATATTTTCTCATAAGTAATGAATCAAGTACTCTTTCAATTAAGTCTTGAACACTTGGAATGTCATAAAATTTAACATTTTTCACAGAATCAAATAAATTCTGTGCATAATATAAATTTTCCAATGTTAAATCATTGCCCATTTCAGGCACTTTAAAATTATTAATTCTGACAGCCGTCTCAGTTTCAATACCATAACGTCTTTTAGCATTGAAACTCTTTCTTAGATACCCAGCATTTGCTTTAGTATCTGCACCATCTCTTTGTAAAGTACTTCTATGTTTCTCCCAAGCAACTAGTACTTTATTAATATCTTTAAAGTCCGTTATACAAAGCATATAATATGTTTGAATAGTCGGACTTTTAAAAATCCTAGAATAAACTTCTCTTACATCTTTTCTTGAAAAAAACTCTTTAATTAATGGATTTTTAATTTTATTTCTAACAGACATATATCTTTTAGCCTTTTTCAAAGACTTTAAAATTTCATCTTCTGATAAATCCTGTTTTAAAATATTTTTATCTGTTACAAGATAATCCCCATCAATCATAAATGCAATAAGAGATAAAATCCCAGCATTTTCAACTACTTTTTGATCCTTCTCATTAGAAAGCAAAATGTTAGGTAGTTTTTCTTTATTTAATATAAATTTAACATACCTTGGAAAGCATTTTAAAAATTTATTAGTGTAAATAGGCTCTCCATTACTTGTATCATCAATAGATGTCGCAAGTAAATACCACTTTGCCAAAATCCTTTCATAAACATCCTTAGTAGTAATAAAATTGTACTTATCGTTTCTCATAATAATCTCCTCCTAAAATTTTAGATAAGTCAAATATAAATACAAGCAAATTATATAATTTGGTCAAAAAAAAGTAAACTATTTTTACAAAAAGATATAAAACTAGACATTTTTCGACATTATATAATCACTTATATTTAAAATATAATTATATTTTCATCCTACAAAAAAATCCAATAATATTACACCACAATATATATTTTATGTCAATTACAAAGTTACTTTTCATATACATTTCACATAATAATCACATATATAAAAAACTTATTGACAAACTTATGTTTGTTTGGTATAATCTTTTTTATAATTAGAAAAGAGGTTTTTATATGGATTTAAATATTATGCTACTTTCTTTAATTTTAATACTTACAATAATAATTATTTTTTTGCTGTTATCTTTAAAAAAGCAAAAAAACTCAAAAGAATTTTTAAAAGAATTTAATCAAATACGACAAGAAATGTCTACAATGTTTATGCAAACACGTGAAGAACTATCAAAAAATATAACAAATAGAATATCAGATAGTGCAAATTCGCAACAAATACAACTTACAAATCTTACTAATATAAACGAAACAAAACTTGAAAATACAAGAAAAACTATGGAAGAAAAATTAGATAAAATACGTAATACTGTTGAGGATAGACTAATACTACTTCAAAAAGATAATAGTGAAAAACTTGAAAAAATGCGTGTTACTGTTGATGAAAAGTTACACGATACTTTAGAAAAAAGACTTGGTGAATCTTTTAAAGTTGTAAATGATAGATTAGAATCAGTGTATAAAGGTTTAGGTGAAATGCAGACTTTAGCACAAGGTGTTGGAGATTTAAAAAAAGTTTTTACAAATGTAAAATCACGTGGATATTGGGGTGAAGTTCAATTAAGTAATATATTAGAACAATTCTTAACTAAAGAACAATATGAAACAAACGTAAAAACTAAACCAAAATCTAATGATTTAGTAGAATTTGCTATTAAACTACCTGGTAAAAATGATAATGAATTTGTTTGGTTACCAGTAGATTCTAAATTTCCTATTGAAGATTATTCAAGACTTGTTGATGCAGAAGATGTAGGAGATGTAAATACAATACATGAATCTAGAAAAAAACTAGAAAACTCAATTAAATCATTTGCAAAAGATATTCATGATAAATATATAGAAACACCTTATACTACAGATTTTGCAATAATGTTTTTACCAACAGAAAGTTTATACTGCGAAGTACTAAAAAATACTGGTCTTTGTGAATTTATATCTCAAAAATATAGAGTGGTTGTATCAGGGCCTACTACTTTTGTTGCTTTACTTAATAGTTTACAAATGGGATTTAAAACTCTTGCTATTGAAAAAAGAAGCAGTGAGGTTTGGCAATTACTTGGTGTTGTAAAATCTGAATTTAGTAAATTTGGTGATATTTTAGACAAAACAAATAAAAAATTACTTGAAATTTCATCTACTATGGAAACAGCATCAAGAAAAACTAGAACAATTGAAAGAAAATTAAAAAATGTTGAAGCATTACCTATATCTAATGAAGATGAGTTCTATAATCAAGATTTAACAGATATAAGTTTACTTAATGCAACTTCAAACGAATAAAGCACATTTTAGTGCTTTATTTTTTTATTAATACATTTCTTTACTTTTGCATAATATTGTGGTAAAATGATTTTGCAATTTAATTTGCAGTTTATTTAGGAGGAATATTTATGTCTAATTTAAAATCAATAATACTTGCTGGTGGTAAAGGAACTCGTATGAAATCTGAACTTCCAAAAGTATTACACAAAGTTTATGATAGATGTATAATAGATTATGTATGTGATGCATGTAACAATGCTAATATAAATGATCTATATGTAATTGTAGGACACAAAGCAGAAATGGTAAAAGAACATCTAGCTTCAAGAAAAAATGTTACTTGTGTACTACAAAAAGAGCAACTTGGAACTGGTCATGCTGTAATGCAAGCCAAAGATTATATAAATGATGATGATTTAGTTTTAGTTGTAAATGGTGATACACCACTTATCTCACCTTATACTATAAAATCATTCGTATCATTTTTAGAAATGGGAAATTATGATGCAGCTCTAGTTTCAGCTGTATTTGATAAAACTCCTGCCTATGGACGTATCATACGTGATTGTGCTGGTAACTTATCAAAAATAGTTGAGCAAAAAGATTGCAATGAAGAAGAACTAAAAATTGAAGAAGTAAATATTGGACTTTACTGCTTTAAAGGTAAACTTTTAAAAGAATCTTTTTCTAAACTAGATAATAATAACGCTCAAAAAGAATATTATATAACTGATATTCCTTATCACATTATACATGATGGTGGTAAAGTTGGTGTATATATGATACAAGATCCTGATGAAACACAGGGAATAAACTCAAGAAGTGATTTATCAATTGTAACAAAAACATTACTAGAACAAACTAGAAAATTACATATGGATAATGGTGTTACTTTAATTGATCCTTCAAACACATATATTAGTCTTGATGCAAAAATTGGTAAAGATACAATAATATATCCAGGCACTAATATTCAAGGAAAAACTATTATTGGTCAAAATTGTGTAATAGGACCTAATTCTAATATTATATCTTCTACTATTGGAGATAATACTATTGTTGAATTAAGTAAAATAGATTCTTCAACAATTGCAAGTAATGTAAAAATTGGACCATTTGCAAATATTCGTCCAAATTCAAACATATCTTCTAATACAAAAGTTGGAAGTTTTGCAGAAACAAAAAATGTAAATGTTGGCGAAAACACAAAAATACCACATTTAATATATGTTGGAGATGCTGATATTGGGAATAATGTTGAAATTGCTTGCGGTGTTATAACTGCAAATATGAATATAAATTGGCAAAAGAACAGAACTGTTATAAAAGATAATGCATTTATTGGATGTAACTCATCCCTACTTGCACCTGTAACAATTGAAGAAAATGCAATTGTTGCTGCAGGATCTACAATAACAGATGATGTTCCACAAAATTCTCTTGCAATAGCAAGACAAAAACAAATAATAAAAGAAGATTACAATAAATAATATTATCCATAAGAAAGTCTATAAAGACTTTCTTTTTTTATTATCATAAAAGGTAAAATTTTGATATTTTATAATTTATATATTGTATATTTTTTCAGTTTGATATAAAATATTATATAAGTTGTGTATGTATTTTTATACGGAGGATAAAATTATGAATTACTTAGATAAACTAAAAGAAAAATGTAAAGTTGAAGAACGTTTTTATAGCATAGTAGAAGGTATTTTTGAAAAGCTTTTAGAATTTGGGTATATTAATAAACGTCAAGAAAAGAAATTATATAGAAAACTATATGAAAATATTGATACTATCCTAATTGGAAATAATAAGCAAATAGATTACAAAACTGGATATTATGATGCAGTAAAAAAAGAATTATACATAAGAGATCTAAACAATATTGAATCTGTATATTTAAGAATTATATATATAATAACAACTACTCAAATTTCAAGAGACTCATTTGCTGTTGGATACTCTATTGCCTCTTTATCTAAAAGAAATTATAAAATAGAACATAAAAATTTTGGCATTAATAGAGCTATTGTATCAAACCTTGTTTGTAGACTACTATATACAATTCCAACTGCACTTACCATATACCCTACATATCGTGCATATCAAAATGATTTTTTAGGTAAAGAAATAACTAGTGATAATGATATATATTTTCTTGAAGGAAAATTAATAAGACAAATTTGTTATTGCTTAAATATAAGCGAAGAAAATTTATACTACAATTTATTTAACTTCCCTACTAAAAATTTAAATAAAATATTAAGAAAAACAAAATATGAAAATTACGATGAAATATTATTAAAATTAGATGAAATTAGTAGGACTTATTCAAATTATAACAAACTTACATATTTTAATAAATTATTAAATGATAATTATTTAAACATTAAGAAAAATATTTTAAGTGAAAATGTAGATGAGTTGTATAAAGAACAAGAAAAAATAAAATCTGCTATCTACTCTACTTTAGAAAAATATGAAATAGATATGGATGATGAAGAAGATGAAAACTTTAATGTAGAAGCTAGCCTATCTGAAAAGATTTCTGATTTTGAAGAACTAATATTAAATGATATAACATATATTCAAAATATTCTTGTTGACTTCTTACTTGAAAATGAGAATAAATATTCTGTTATTGAATATGTTATAAAACTAAAAGAATTAGAAAAAATGCTTATTATTAAAAACGAAAAATTAAGTACAAAAATATATGAAACAATTGTATATAAATTATTAAACTCTTACGAAAAAACGGCATCGAATGTTATTGAAAAAATGAAATATAGTATTGTAAATGAAATCGTATCCAGTGATAAATATATAAAAATATACAAAAACTTATCTTTTAAACGTCTAAACGGATTAAAACTTTCTGAAAATACTGCAGTAGTAGCTCTTACAGTGGATAACTCATTTTTACAATTAGTAACTATTAATAGTTTAAATAAACAAATGAAAAAATTAGAAAATAATACTAATTCTATACATTTAGATAATTTAAGTTATCTTTTAAATAATCCATCTATAATTAAAGACATTAGTGTTGTTGAAAAAATTTTTACAAGTATTAGAACTAAATTTAATGAATTTAATAATGTAACTATTGAAAATATGTACATTTGTAACATTGAATCTAACATACTAGTAGTAATTGTTGAAAATGATAAATTCGATATTTTAAAAGTTACAATTGATAAATCAGATAAAATAAATACAAAAATTGTTTCTACATCTGAGACGTACAATATATTTAATTTAAAAGATAATACTTATAACAGTAATTTACCTGTTCTATATGATAAAAGAAAAAGTTTACTTAAATCATTATTCTCTTTTATATAAAAAATAAAGCTTGAAATGAATAAAATCTCAAGCTTTTTTCTTTTATATTAATATTTTATTTTTATACATATATATTTATTGTATTATTATATATAAAACTTAAAATAATAGCAAAAATTATTAAAATATAATATTTTGAAAATAATTTCATACTAATATCCATAAACATTCTACTATTTTTTATTATATCAATCAAAATTATAATTACACCAACTACTATATAAATAAACAAAAATACTGATAAAATATTAGTTAGAAAAGCACCTAATATATCAAAATGTAATATCTTGTAAAAAGCTCTTGTCATTCCACATGCTGGGCAAAAAATACCAGTAAATACATTAAAATAGCATTTTACTGATATTTTTAATATAAATATAATAAAAAACATAATAAATAAAATACTTAATATTAAAATATTTATATATCTATTTTTATTTTTCATTAATCTTTTAATCTCATACCTTTTCCATCAACTGAAATTTCACCTGCTAAAATTAAAATACCTTCAATTAATCCCCAAATTGCAGAAATTGGAGCTAATGCACCACAACTTAATATACTTAATAATAATTGTGCAACAGCTTTTCCAGTATATCCTAAATAAAAGTTATGAACCCCTATACTTCCTAAAAATATTCCAAGAAGTCCGGCTGCGATTTTAGATTTTTGGTTATAACTATTATTATATCCTTGATTTACTGGACCTTGATTTGCATAATTATTATTACTATTTGCATTATATGTATATCCAGTATTTGAATTATTATTATAATTTGAATTTTGATTTTGATTTGGAACTTGTTGTTCATATACAACATTTTGTTTTACAGAGTCTGTTGCAGTTGAAGTATTTCTTATTGCTTCACACTCTGCACAAACTTCTCTTCCATTTTCGATTTCTTTTCCACAGTATTTACAATACATACTACCACTCCTTATATAACTATTATATAAATATTATATCATAATTTATGAAAAAGTAAAGTAAAGTAAAAAAATTGAAATGAATTTAAATTGAATTTAACATATTATTTAATGTTCAAAGCAATGATATTTTTTTATAATTTCATTTGTTATAATTTTATCAGTAAATTTTCCTCTCCCAGAAAGATCCCATGGTGTGTTTTTCTTATGTGTTACATCCACTAACTCACCTGCTGATAAATTTCCATATTTTTTTATAGTATTATCAATACTTTTTATTTTTTTTATCCCATCTTTTGCAAATAAAATTCTACTTCTAGAAGGCATTTCATATATATCTGTTGTATCAATTTCCTCTTCTTTTTCTATTTCTTTATAACCATAACCCTTATACTTTTCATAAACGCTTTTTACAATAGGACCATATTTATAAGCATATATACAATCATCATATAATTCATCATCATATTGACATAAATATTCTGCAAAACATAAATATACTAACTTTTCTAATTTTAAATGCGTACATTTCACTTTTACTAAAATATACTTTGCAACATCTAAACCAATTAATATTCTATCTTCTTTTATCATTTTTATAAAATTCTCTATTGTATCAATCACTTCTACATCTTTAAAAAAATGATCTTTTTCAACAATTGAGCTCCAAGATTTAGAATCAGATTGAACAAAATGTGTTGAAATAGACACATCTTTTCCACATTCTTTTGTTATTTTGTATATTACTTCTTTTAATTTTGTATAATTTTCATCATTTACAATGTAATCTAAAGCTATTCTTTTGCCTTTTGAGTAACTACTACTCATTATTATATAATGTGTTATCAAAATGATTCACCTCCTTTATTTTCTTTCTCCCACTTAGTATAATTTTGTTTATATTGTTCATGTGATATTATATTAGTTCTCTCATGAAATTTATCCCAAATTTGTAATTCCCACTGAAAAACGTAATTATCTATTTTAAAATAAATATGAGTTGCCACGTAATCACCCTTTGAAGCATTATAGCACTTTAATTTGTTATTGAATTTATAATCTATAAATTTCTTTATTTCCTCATATTTAATATTATCTAAAAAAATTATTCTTATTCCATATAAATCATTAAAACATTTATTTAATGGTATCTTACCATACTCATGTTTATCAGACATATAATTACTTATTTTATATTCAATAGAGTTTTGTGCTTTTACTCTAGTATTTATCTCACTATCTAAATTTAAATTATTAAAAGCAATTTTTAAATCCAAACTTTTATCATTAATAAAAGCTCTGTAATTTAATATATTATTTAGTATATTGTTATTGTCATTAATATCTTTAACTAAATTTTTTTTTTGATGTATTGGATCATACAACTCACTTTTTTTCCATTCATTATACAGTTCTTTATATTTTTTTTGAATAAAACTCACTAATTTTTCTAATTCATCTAACATATAGGTAAATTTATCCTCCTATTATATTATATACTAAATTTCTTTTTTTTTCAAATTGAACCATTTTTACCTTAAGGCTTCAAAACTTGTGACCAAGAAAAAAAGCTTGAAATTTTATTTCAAGCAATTATTTATTTTACTATCTTACTATACTTACTGCTACACCATCGCCAATTTTAAATAAATGTGAATCAAGTCTTTCATCTTCATTTATAATTTTTAAATATTCTCTTAATCTGTTTGTAGCAGTTCTATGTCTATGTTCATTATAATCTGATAAAACTCTACCTTTAAACAAAACATTATCTGCTATTATTATTCCTCTTTTATTTATAAGTCTTAAAGCATTTTTTAAGTATTTTAAATATTGACCTTTTGCTGCATCTATAAATATTACATCATAGGATTCTTTATTTTCATCTAAAGTATCTAAATACGTTGTTGCATCTTCAAGGCAAACTTCTATTTTTTCTTGTAAATTCATATCTTTTATATTTTTTATTGCTATATTATACATATTTTCATTTATTTCTATTGTTTTTATTTTAGAATCTATACTATCTTCTAAATATCTAGAAAATTGTATTGCAGAATATCCAACTGCTGTTCCTATCTCTAAAATTTTTTTTGGTCTTTTAATACTTAATATTGTAAGTATTAAATCAAGTGAAACATCTTGTAAAATTGGAACATGATTTTTTATCGCTTCTTGTTTTATATTATTTAAAATATCTTCATTAATTCTATACCCCATATATACTACATCTCCAATTAATTCTTAATATATTTTAAAATACTACCTATTGCTTCATTTCTATATAGCACATTATATAGATATCTTATTGATTTTACTTCTATTTCCTTACTTTTTAATATTTTTTCTATTGCATCTAAAGTATATACACCTTCTATTGTTGGTAGATTTAATTTTTCCATAGCCTCATCTAAACTAAGACCATCTCCAATATATTTTCCAAACATATAATTTCTACTTTTTGGACTTATAGCAGATAATACTATATCACCAATTCCTGCATAAGTAAATATAGTTTGTGGCTTTCCTCCAAGCATTTCTATTATAAATCTCATATCATTTATTATACAAGTTAAAACACAGGCTTTTGTAGAATATGATTTTTTCATTCCATCTACAATTCCAAGTAAAATAGAATAAACATTTTTTATAGCTGCACTTACTTGTACACCTATTAAATCACGAGTTGTATTTACAAATATATTTTCATTTTCTAACGCAACTTTTACAGACATACTCGCAACAGAATTGTATGATGCTGCTACAAATCCAAGCTCTGTTTTGTTTTTTGCAATTTCAGATGCAAATGACGGACCAGATAACATACATATATTATCTGAATTTGTTTCCTCATAAACCACATCACTTAAAAGTTTGTTACTGTTTTGTTCTATACCTTTAGATACTAAACAAATTACTTGTTCTTCTGTTAAATATTCACTTATACTTTTAGCTACTTCTCTTACTGCTGAAGTAGGTGTAGCTATTACTATAATTTTAGCTCTTTGTATAGTTTCCTTTAAATTTGATGTAATTACAACTTCTTTTGGAATTTTTACATCTTTTAAAACTCGCATATTTTCTCTCTTTAGCAATACAGTATCAACTTCTTCTTTAAATTTACTCCACATATATACTTTATTACTGTTATAATTAAAAACACGAGCAAGAGCTATTCCATAAGCTCCAAGCCCTAATATTGCTATTTTCATATATCTCTCCTCTTATTTTTTATTTAAATAACCTGTATATATTTTACTACACTATCAATCTTTTTACAACAACTTAAGCAAAATTTAATTGTTTAAAAATCGAGTAGGGAAATTTAAATTTTTTTCCCTCTCACACCACCGTACATGCCGTTCGGCATACGGCGGTTCAATT
>CALWOE010000015.1 GCA_944383035.1 uncultured Clostridia bacterium | reverse complement strand
AAGTCGCTTAAGAGTTCGTCGGTAACTACGCCTCGGTGGACTTTCACCACAGAGCATTGATATGCCCGTCATACAAAGAAAAAAAATGAGGAAAACCTCATTTTTATTTTACAGTGTATGGTAAAAGTGCTATAGCTCTAGCTCTTTGAATTGCAACAGTTACTTTTCTTTGATGTTTAGCACAAGTTCCTGTTACTCTTCTTGGTAATATTTTACCTTTATCACTTACATATTTTCTTAATTTTTCTACATCTTTGTAATCTATATCATCTATTTTTTCAACACAGAAGTTACAAACTTTTTTTCTTGGTCTTCTGTATGGTTTATCATTTTTGTTTCCTCTTTTTGCTTTATCTGCCATTTTAAGTTTCCTCCTTTCAAATTAAAATTTGACTAGAATGGTAACTCTTCACTATCATCTATTGTTATGAATTCACCATCAATACTAGATGATGGTGTAGCCATTCCAGCATCGCTTTCAACTTGTGATGGATCTCTTCTTGAATCTGCAAAATATGCATTTTCAATTATATAGTCTGTTGTATATCTTCTTTGTCCTGTTTGATCTTCCCAAGTTCTGTTTTGAATTCTACCTTCTACTAATACTTGTTGACCTTTTCTATAATATTTAGCACAAAATTCTGCTAATTTTCCAAATGCTGTTAAATTAAAAAAGTCTGCTTTTCTTTCACCATTTGCTTCTGTAAATCTTCTATTTACAGCAATAGTAAAAGTTGTTACTGGTGTATTAGTGTTTGGTGTAACTCTTGATTCTGGGTCCTTTGTTAATCTTCCCATAAATTGAAATTTATTCATATTTAGTTCCCCCTTGTAAGCAATATAGCCTGCTTATGGCTTTTATATATTTTTTATTATTAATCTTCTTTTTTTATTATCATGTGTTTTAAAACAATTTCATCAAGTCTTAAAACTCTATCAAGTTCAGAAATAAATTCTGGTTTAGCATCAAATGTAAATAGGATATAATAACCTTCTTTTTGTTTTTTAACTTCATAAGCTAATGTTTTTTTACCCCATTCTTCAACATTTGTAAGCTCGCCACTTTCTGAAATTAAAGCTTTCATTTTTTCTCCAAAAGCTACTGTTGCATCACCTTCAGCTTTTGTAGATAATATAATAACTGCTTCATATTTATTCATGACTAAACTCACCTCCTCATGGACATCTGACTCTATAAAAATAGAGTAAGGAACTAACATACCATATTATAGCATAAATTATTTTTTTTATCAAGTTATTTGATTGTATTTATGCAATATATTACATAAATAATCTGTTAATGTTAATAATAATTATATAACGTTTAGTTTATTGACTTTGTAACAGATTAATTGTATAATACATATATTAATAATAGTAATTAATCACTCTTATAGGAGGTAATTTTATGAAAGTAGAATTTATAAATGAAAACAAGATTAAGATTACTCTTACTTTTGAAGAATTAGAGAAAAGAGATATATCTTTAAAAGATATTACAAATAATTCTTCACTTGCAAGAGATTTATTTACAGATTTAATAGAAGAAACAGATTTAGACAGTGAATTTTTTGTTGATGATTCTCAACTTTTAATTGAAGCTTGTTCTGATAACAATAATTTATTTATCGTTACAATAACAAAAATTAATGATTTTCCAGAATTAAAAAAATATACAAAAAGAGAAAACAAATCAAACACAAAAACAAATAAAATTACAAGATATAAAGTAGATAGTAATGTATTTTCATTTAATAGTATAGATGACATTTTAGATTTATGTACAATAGCTAAAAAAGAGAATTTATATTTTGGTAGAAATAGTTTATATAAATATAATGATACATATTTTTTAATATTTACAAAAAATTCTATTAAAAACAAAAAGTTTTTAAAGACTTACGTTATATTATCTGAATTTTGTAATACATATTATTCATATGATATATATGAAGTTTCTATAAAAGAAAAAAGTAAATTAATTATTAAAAATAACGCTTTACAAAAATTAATTAATATTTAGGTCCAACTTAAGTTGGATCTTTTTTGAACGACTTAAGATATTGGTATGGTACTATCTTTTTTATAGAAATTATCCACATTATCAACATACATATATTTTTAATTAAGTAATAGTACTTTTTTATAGCTTTTCTTAATTTTATACAATATATCTTCTAAACTATTTTTTGAATAAAAAATATTTTCTGTAATTTTTATTAGATTTATAATATATTCTGAATTATAATTATTTGTAAGTATAACATACCTTTTATTTTTCTTATTATTAAACATTTCTTTTTTCCTAATTTTATTTTTTAAGTTATTCATTTTATTTATATGTCTTACTACTGCTTTTACAAAACTTATAGAATTTGAAATTATGACATATAAATCATATTTATTTTCTTTATAATATAAATCCATAATAATATTTTCCTTTTTTATTATATTATATAAATTAAGTTTTAAAGCTAATTTTTTATTCTCATAGCTATCATATATTAATAATACTTTTATTTTTTTACTATCGATATATCAAATAGCCCCCCTTCTTTTAAAGAATTTATAATACTTACATCATCACTTTTTATACCTATTAAAATCTGTGTTATATTTTTATTACTTTCAATTCCCTCTTTATTATATGAATTTATTATTTCAATATTTTCAAGTATTAACTTGCTTTTATCTTTACTAGTATAATAAATATTAACTATATCACCTTTTTTAATATTATAATTTAAATTTTCATTTAACTTGATATTAATATATTCTTTTTTCACTTTATAATTTTCTTTATTTATAACTAAAGTATCATTTAAAATTTGACCTTTTTTTAAATCACATTTAAAAACATATTCTTCATTTTTATTATTAAAATGAAAGTTATTATTTTTTACATACTCAATATCAAAATATTCATCTTTTATATTTTGTCCTTCTTTAATATCTTGATTTAATATATATACTTTTTGATACCTATTTGTTATTGCAAACAAATTATATAAATAAAAAAATATGTAATTTAAAAGAATAAGTATAATTAAAAAGATAATTTTTCTTTTTAATTTATTTAAATAAAAAAGTTTATATGTCTTTTTCATTTTACCTCCAAAAAATAAATATTAAATTTATGAAAATTAGAACAAAGAAAATTATGCATAAAAAATATATCAAATACTTTATTAAATGTCTTTTATAATATCTGTTTAAATTATAAACGTAATTTTTTTCTATTTTTTTATTAAATAACTTATCTAACATTAAGTTATAATTTAAAATATATAAATTATTATATATTAGTTTATCTTTAAAATGGTTTTGTATTTTATAGAGTAAATTGTTATTAGAATATTTATTAACTACACTTATGTCATTATCTAATATTATGACATCATATAATTTAGAGGTTATCTTTGCATAATAGCATAACAACCATATGTTAATAATTAATTTTAATAAAAATTTTAAAAGTTTTGGAAAAATAAAAATAACAATGAAAAATAGAATAGTTAATATAATGTTTTTGGAAATTATCAAAAGAACTACTAAAAATAATAATAGATAAAAATATTCATTTATAATATTAAAAATAAGATTTTGATTTAATTTATTTGAAAAAAGCAATAATAATAAATTATACGATAAAAAAATTGAAAGTAAAAAAACTAATACATACACATATACATCACCACCTACATTTTTATATTAACATCATTTTTATATAAAGTCAAGAAAAATCGATCGCAAAAAACGACACGAAACATATGAAAATCCCTAAAATATCATATTGATTATTTATTTTTTTTTTGCTATACTAATTATACAAGAGGTGTTACTCATGGAAAATAACAAAATAATTAATGCAAAAATACTTATAATAGATGATGATGTAAACATGATGGATATATTATCTGTAGTATTATCCAAATATGGACATCAAGTAAAAACATTTACGGATCCAGTCGCTGCGATTGAAGAACTAAAAGCCAACACATATGATATATTAATAGTAAATTATTTAATGTCTCCTGTAAATGGTGATAGGATAATAGAATTAGTAAGAGAATTTAATAAAGAAATATATATAATTTTAATGTCAATGCATAAAGATCTAGCTCCATCCATTGAAACTATGCAAACATTAGATATACAAGCATATTTTGAAAAAAGTAGTAGATTTGATCAATTAATATTACAAATTCAAAGTGGTATAAGTTATTTAAATCAATTAAACAAAATAAAAAATATGAATATAAAATTAGAACAATATTTAATTGACTTTGCAAAAATATTACTAAATACAGTTGGAGCAAAAGATCACTATACAGAAGAACATTCAAGACGTGTATCAAGACTTGCAGTATTTTTTGGAACTAGAATAGGTTTAAATCAAAAAGAAATAAAAAATATAGAAATGGCTGGTGTGTTCCATGATATAGGAAAAATTGGAATTCCTGATTATATCTTATTAAAAGAAGGAAAATTAACACAAGATGAATATGATACAATAAAATTACATCCAATAATAGGAGCTAATATATTTAGTATCTCGCATATATTTGATGATATAATACCTATAATGTTACATCATCATGAAAGATATGATGGTAAAGGTTATCCAAATCATTTAAAAGGAGAAAACATTCCTTATCTTGCAAGAGTTCTTGCTTTATGTGATTCTTTTGATGCAATAACTTCAAGAAGACCATATAAAAACGAAACATCTATAGAATACGCAATATCTGAACTTAAAAATAATAGAGGTACTCAATTTGATCCTGAACTTTGCGATGAATTCTTAGAAATGATAAATGAATATGGTGAAAATTTATTTAAAATAATGCGTGGCGAAACTAATGAAATATAAAAAGGAAAAAAAGCTGTTAACAACTTTGTTCACAGCTTTTAATTTTTTTATTTAACTCCTTTCTGTATTTATTATAGATTTTATTTACCATTTCTTTTTCATTTTCTCCTTCAGAAACTTCTGCAATTTCTTGAAAGAAAGCACGCAAAAATTCCTTTTCCTCTTTGTCTGCGCTATTTGCATAATATACAACAGCACTTAACATACAACTAGAAGATTTAATGACAAAAAAACGTCTTAACCTCTTCCACTTTTCAATAGCTTCCATAGCTAAACCTCCTCCTAATTTTTTTTGGAACCCTAATTTACAAATCATTTATATTATACCACAAAATCTATATTATGTCAATTACGATATATATATTGCAATTGCTTTTATAAAATTAACATCATGTATTTCCAAACAATTCATTACATAACCTATTACTGTTACTTTACACGACATTGTAATTAAAAGATCTATATCGCTTATAAGTAAATCCCTGTCAAACCAAACTACATATTCATCTATAGTAAAAAATCCATTATTTTTATTTATATTTATTTCATTTAATTTCCCATCATATTTTTTTATAAAATCATTTATTACGATAATTCTGCTATTTTCAAGTTTTATATTATCATTTATCATATTTTCAATTAAAATATGATAGAAATTATTATTTTTCATATCCGTTATATCATCAATATTAATAAATCTTCTTTCTGTTTGTTCACTTCTATTATTATCGAAACCATATGATATACACATTCCTTCTTTTCTTACATTTCCTTCTTTATAATTACACGATATATTATCTTTTATATCTTCTCTTTTTAAATTCTCATCATCACATATTTTTTCACTTCTTGGTTCAACTCTTAAAATATTATTTACACTATTACTTTTTCTTATAGAACATTCAACTACTTCTATATCAAAATCCATTTTTTCATTAGTAGAGAATAAAATCTTTAAAAAATTTTTGTCTAAATACAAATAAAATCTCATACTATCACCTACTTTAATATATATGCTAGTCTACACATATATAATCTTTTATCGCTTCAAACTTTGCTTCTCCAATACCAGATACTTCCATTATATCTTCTATTTTTTGAAACTTATTATTTTTTCTATATTCAATAATTTTTTCTGCTGTCTTTTCTCCAATTCCATCTAAATTTTGCAACATATCTTTTGATGCTGTATTGATATTTATCTTTTCACTTGAATTTATATTATCTATATCATCTACATCATCTAAATTTTCTATTTCATCTTCTACAATATTTGTAATTAAATTATTTTCATTATTATCTATTGTATCTTTAATTTTAGGTATTACAATTTTATCACTATCTACTAATTTTTTTGCAAGATTAATATCACTAATTTCAGCCATTTCAGTAAGTCCGCCACATATATCTATAAGATCACATAATCTAGAATTTTCTTCTAAATAATATACTCCTTGATTTTTTACTTCTCCTGTTATATAAACACATATTTTATCTTCTTTTTTATCTAAAGACTTTCCATTTATTTTCATTTGTTCTTTTTTTTCAATATTTTGCATAAATATTGAAAAAATTGATACTACAACTATCAATATAATTAATATATAACTTTTATATTTTTTTATAAAATCAAATATTCTAACAAAAATTTTTTTCATAATTAACTCCTTTCTATTTATTTTTAAATTATTTTATTATATAATATTAAACTAAGAGGTGATTTTTTTTTGACTTTGAGCACTAAAAAACTAAGTTTTATAAAATATATATTTATTTTTTGTTTGATAATTTTTAACTTCATATTCTTTAAAAGTGAAATATTTGCAAGTGAAGAACCAAATATTTATTCAAATTATGCAATTGTAGTAGATGCAAATAGCGGTAATATTTTATATAGTAAAGGGGCATTTGAAAAAGTATATCCTGCAAGTACAACAAAAATATTAACAGCCATACTTACTATTGAAAACTGTAATTTAGAAGAACCTTTTGTTGTATCTAGTGAAGCTCTAGAAAGTATACCTTATGATAGTTCTGTTATGGGACTTGAAGTTGGAGAAATATATAAAATAAAAGACTTACTTTATGGTTTAATGTTAAGTTCAGGAAATGATGCAGCAAATGTTTTAGGTGAAGCCGTTAGTGGAGATATTTCTTCATTTGTAGAACTTATGAATAATAAAGCAAAAGAAATTGGTTGTCTTAATACACATTTTACTAATGCACATGGATATCATAATGACAATCACTACACTACACCATATGATATGGTAAAGATAATGTTATATTGCTTAAAAAATGAAACATTTAGACAATTTATTGAAACCAAAGAATATGAATTACCCAAAACAAATAAATCAGAAGAGCCAAGAACAATAGTAAATACCGATAGACTATTTAATCCAAAATACGAAGATGAATACTATGAATATGCTATAGGTGGAAAAACTGGATATACATTAGAAGCTAGAGGGTGTTTAATATCATATGCTAAAAAAGATGATAAATTTTTTATATGTGCAACATATGATGGATCACAAAATATTTCTGGTGAACAAGCAAGATACTTAGATTCTAAAACTTTATATGAATATGCTTTTAATAATTTTAATAATAAAGATTTAGTAAAAAAAGATACAACTTACATAGTAGAAGACAAAGAAAACTTCTTAGAATATACTGTTGCTTTAAATGACAATATATCTTTTATTACTACAAGTGAAGAAATACCAGAAAATAATTATACTTTAGATGTAAATATAGAAAATTTAAAAGATAAAAAATCAAATGATATTGTTGGTAAAGTAAATTACACATTTAAAGAAAAATATACAGATATAAATACTACTTCTGATGTAAAATTAGTTTCAAAAAAACTTGATATAGAAAATATAAATGATTTAATGTCATACATTATTTATTTAATAAAAAAATATATAATTATTGTTATAATTATTTTACTTATTATAATATTATTAATTATTATGAAATTTAAAAAGTATAAAAAGAAAAAAAGAAAAAAATATAAAGATATTTTTAGATAATAGATATAAAATATAACTAAGCTTAAAGCTTAGTTATATTTTTTAATTATTAGTTTCATTAGATGTTTCCTCTTGATTTGTTTGAGTTGTAGAATTTTCACCATCTTGTGGTGTTGTAGTTTCTGGTTCTCTATTAAACTCTTCTTTTATAATTCTTTGTGTTTCTTCTTCATCTAATATAAAATATGATAAATTATCAATATACTTAGTTGTTCCTGGAGCAGTCATAGATTCAATACTATTTACATCTATTTTTGCTGCATCTGTAACATATTTTAATGCTTCTCTTACAGTAACATTGGTATCAGTATTTTCCATAGCTATATTTATAAGTTCTGGTATTTTTCCAATATTTTTAGGATCTACTACTGTTTTTATAAATTGTTTTATAAATTCTTGTTGTACTTCTGTTCTATCTAAATCTCCCATAGCATATCCTACTGTCATATCATTATTATGTCTAAATCTTACAAACATTTCAGCTTGCTTACCATTTAATACTTGTACTCCTGGATATAAATCAATATGTAAATCTTGTGATGGATCGTCATATTTCATTCTCATTTGAACATTTACTTCTACTCCACCTAAAGCATCAACCATATTAATTAACATTTCTGAATCAAATACTAAATAATAATCTATATCTGCACCAATAAGTTCTTCAATTTGCTCTACAAGAGGTCCAATATTTTTTCCTCTATAAATTGCGTTTAACTTATGTCCTATACAATATTCATTTGTTACATAAGTATCTCTTGGAATAGACATCATAGCTATCTTTCCTGTTTCTACATTATATCTAACAAATACCATTGTATCGGTTAAATTTTGATTAGTTCCACATACAAGTGCATTTATCTCTGTCTTTTTTGATGTTTCAACTACAGGATTACCACTTGCATCTAATATCACTTCATCATCACCAATGATATAATTAAATGAGAATAATGCAGCATATACTAAAACACCTATTATTGAAAAAGCTACTAAAAATCTAGTTATAATTGAATATACTGTTTTTTTCTTCTTTTTTTTATTTTTGTTTTTCATTTCTTACCTACCTTATTTTATCTTTAATCCTGAACCTAATATATTAACTAATATATTGTTAGTATATAGGAAATTTGTTACTGTTGTATTTTTTATCAAATTTACCACACCATCAAACATTGGAATAGGCGATACAATGGATACTAGTGCAAGTATAATCCATATTGAAAGAAGTGATTTTATAAGCCCTGCAGCTACTCCACCAATTTTGTTTATAGAGTGTAATATTGGTAAATCAAATACAAGATTTAATACCATTCTTAAAATATAACATATCACAAGAACAACTATAAATACAATAATAAAACTTGCTCCTTTTAATATAAACATTGTTACATTTTCTGACATTTGTGCTATTTGTTCTTCAGTTGTTATATTCTTTACAATATCTGTATAAAAATTTTGTTCTTCTGTTTTATTTTCTGTGTCTTTTGAGTTTTCAAAAGCTTCATTAATTCCAGATGTTATTGTGTTATTTAATCCTTCACCAATAGGTGTATTATTATACAAGTATGAAGATACAGGTATTTGTAAAGCAAATGCTAATATAAGTGACAATAATACAGCTATCAGTCCAATTAATATACCTACTAATCCTTTTTTATATCCATTAAAAGCACCCAGTAATATAAGTGCAATTACTATTATATCAACTATCATATATTTCCTCCTTACATATTAATAAAATATATTTTATTTGTATATATTAAAGCTACACTTTTTTCATTATTAAATACTACAATATCCTTAGGTGGAAATTCTAATTTAATATTTTTTACATCAATTCCCCATTTATTTACAACTTGTAATGAATCTTGATATATAAAATAATTTAAAAGTCCACTATTTTTCATTATTTTTGGCGAATTTTGTATATTTAACTTTCCAATTTGGGTATTATCAAATCTTCTAGTATTTATAATATACTCATCATTTTCCTCACTTAATGTTTTTTCTACGTCAACATAATAGTTATCAGCAAGAGCTACAAACAACATCTGATTTGAATCAAATTCTTGTATAACATCTGTTTTCTTGCTATCTATGTTATATTTTATAATTCTATTGTCTAATAATATTATAAGATTTTGTCCTTGAATAGTCAAGTCATATACTAAATTATTATCTAATGTTAATATATTTTCTATGCTATTTTCTTTCTTTGTACCATCTATAATAGATATATTAGCACCAACAGTAAAGGAATTAGATTTTGATTGTAAAATAAGTAATTTATCTCCATTATCAAGAAGTTTTATATTTTCTATAGTACCGTTTGAAAAATATACTGTATATTTTAATTTTCCACTTTTTGTATAAACATTAATAACTCTTTTATATGTATTTGTAGAGTATTCTATTGCCATATTGCCATTTTCATCCAAACAAATACTTTGTATAGTGCCATCTATTTTTTTATCTAGTATTTCTTTTTTATTTTCAAATAAAAATATAGTGCCATTTGAATTATTGCTTACAACTAAGAATCTCCCACAAACATATAACTGAGGAGTATATGTTCCATCTAGTTTATATTCCCATGTATTTTTACCGTATTTATTAAATGTTCTTAAAACACCATTTGAATACATTAAAAATTCTTCATTATACATTTGATAAGAATCTTGGTCTGTTGTAATAATATCAATTTTCCAATCTTCTGTAATACCTTTATCTTTATTTAAACTTGTACCAAATATTGGACCATATTCTAGGAAAATATATACAACTACTATAAACACAATAATCAATATAGTAATCATAATAATACGTATCAAATTAAAGAACTTGTTTTTTTCTTCATTTTCTTCTGTTAAAATTTTAGGTGTTTTTCCTATTCTTTCTTCTCTTTTTTTATACAAATTCTTTTTATAATTATTTAATATATCTATTCCTTTTGATATACTTTCTTCATATTTTTTATCATTTGCACGTCTTATTTTAGTTTCTTTTTCTTTTTTCTCTTTTTCATTTTTTATTTTATTTTGTTTAGTAACCTTTTCTTCTTTATCTTCAGTGTTTCTACTACTTTTCCTAACCTTAACTCTTAATGTATCTTCACTTACTAGTTCTGGTTCAATATTTTTAATTTCTTCTTTTTCATTTGGTTTAACTTTTTTACCTTTTTGTCTAAAACTTCCAAGTAAATCCTTATTTAGAGAAACCCTTACTATATTACCTCTTCTTATTTTCTTCATAATTTTTTCTCCCAATCTTTAGGAAAAAAATATTTTTTTCCAATTAATTTATCAGGCATATATTGTTGTTCTACATATCCACCCTCAAAATTATGTGGATACTTATATCCTACAGAATATCCATAATCTTGCATAGCTTCTATTGGAGCATTTTTAAGATGCATTGGTACTTCACCAATATCAATGTTTTTAACATCTTCTATTGCACTATTTATTCCCATATATGCACTATTTGATTTTCTACTTAGTGCAACAACTAATGCTGCATGAGCTAATATTATTCTTGCTTCTGGCATACCTATTTGATGAACTGCATTCATAGCACTTACCGCTACAACTAGCGCTTGATTATTTGCAAGACCTACATCTTCTGACGCTTGTATTACTATTCTTCTAGCTATAAACATCGGATCTTCTCCACCTTCAATCATTCTAGCCAAATAATGAAGCGTTGCATCAGGATCACTTCCTCGCATTGATTTTATAAATGCAGATATTATATCATAATGTGAATCGTCTGATTTATCATAAATAGTCTTTTTTTGTTGAATACAGTTTCTAATTACTTCTTTATCAATTAATATCTTACCATCCGAATTCATTTCTGTAGTAAGTACTGCAAGTTCTAAAGCATTAAGTACTGTTCTTACATCACCATTTGCATTTTGCGCTAAAAAATCAATTGCATCTTCTTTAACATCTAAAGCATAGTTACCAAGTCCATTTTCTTTATCATTTAAACAGTTATGTAGAATATTTTTTATATCTTTTGTTTCTAATGGATTAAACTTAAATACTGTAGATCTAGAAATTAATGCTTTATTTACTGTAAAATATGGATTTTCTGTAGTAGCACCAATTAAAATTACTGTTCCTTTTTCAACATGTGGTAAAAGTGCATCTTGTTGTAACTTATTAAATCTATGAATTTCGTCTATAAATAAAATTACACGGCCGGTTGGATTAGTAAAAATATTTTGTGCTTCATCAACTACTTTTTTTATATCTGCAACTCCCGCTGTAGTAGCATTTAAAGTCACGAACTTATTTTTTGTAGTATTAGCTATTACTCTGGCAAGAGATGTTTTCCCGCAACCCGGAGGTCCCCAAAATATTGCTGATGTTAACTTATCAGCTTTAATCAATCTATAAAGCAATTTATCTTTACTTATTATATCTTCTTGTCCAAAAAAATCATCTAATGTTTTTGGTTTCATTCTATATGCTAATGGTTCCATTTATTCTCCTTTAAATATAATTTCACATAATAATTATATAATAAAATATAGTTTGTTTCAAGTAAATAAAAAAAATGAGTGCTTTTTAACACTCATTTATTGTTAAGAAATATTTTCATTATATCTTCTTTAGTAATATTATACATTTTATATAACTTGTCTATACTACCAGATTTTCCAAATCTATCATTAACACCTAATTTATATAGTTTTTTTGGATAATATTCAGTTAATACATTAGATATTATACTACCAATACCAGATATTATATTATGATCTTCTATTGATACTAATTTATCAGTTTGCATAGCTGATTCAATTATAGTATCCTTATCTACTGGTTTTATACTATACAAATCTACTACTCTTACATCTATTCCATGTTTTTTCAATTCTGATTTTGCATCTAATGCAATATTTAAAGTAGAACCAATCGCAAAAATAGTACCATCTGTACCATTTCCAAATATATTACTACAACCTAATTTAAAATTAGTTTCCATACTATAAACATCTCTTAAGGAATTTCTACCCAGTCTAATATATTTTGGGCCAGATATTTTTAAACATTCATTTAATATTTGTTTTGTACTAATATCATCTGCAGGACAAAAAATTTTCATGTTTGGTATAGTATTCATAAGTGCAATATCTTCTATACATTGATGTGAAGCTCCATCTTCTCCTACTGCAAGCCCAGTATGAGTTGCACATAAATTAATATTTATATTAGAATAGGCAACTGTATTTCTTATCTGTTCATATGCTCTTCCTGCTAAAAACATTGCAAAAGTTGTGGCAAAAACTGTTTTACCAGAAAGTGCTAGTCCAGCTGAAAAGCCAACTAAATCCTGTTCTGCAATTCCTACATCAAAATGTCTATTTGGAAATAATCTTGCAAAATCAGTAGTACATGTTGCTGTTGATAAATCAGCATCAACTACAACTATATTTTCATCTTTTGCAGCTTTTTCAACTAAAAATTCACCAAATGCTTTTCTTGTTGATTTCATATAGCACCTCCTAATTCTTTCATAGCTTTTTCATATTCTTCATCATTTAAGCTTTTACCATGCCATGAAACCATATTTTCCATAAAAGATATACCTTTTCCTTTTATTGTATGAGCTATTATACAAGATGGTTTTGTAGACATTTTTGCCTCTTTAAATGCAATGCTTAAATCTTTAAAATCATGACCATTTGCATTTATAACATTAAAACCAAAAGCATTCAACTTTTCATCAATAACTTTAATATTTTTTACTTGTTCAACACTACCATCTATTTGCAAATTATTTTTATCTATAATTAAGATCATATTATTAAGATTATATTTTGATGTTGTCATAAAAGCTTCCCAAACTTGACCTTCTTCTATTTCTCCATCGCCAACTAACACATAAACATAACCATCATCTTTTGATAATTTTTTTGCCATCGCCATTCCATTAGCTATTGATACTCCTTGTCCAAGAGATCCGCTAGATACATCAACACCAAATATTTTATTTGATGGATGTCCTTCAAGATAACTATTATACTTTCTTAAAGTAACAAGATCTTTTCTTGGAATAAAACCCATTTGTGACAAAATCGCATAATATGCTGGTGCTGCATGACCTTTTGATAAAATAAATTTATCTTTTCTTTTTAAGTTATCATCTAATGTTATATCCATAACACTATGATATAGGCAAACTAAAATATCTATACAAGACAAACTACCACCCGGATGACCAGATTTTGCCTTATATATCATTTTAATTATATCCTTTCTTGCCTCATTTGAAAAAAACTCTAATTTTTCAATGTCTTTTGTATATTTCATATATCCCCCTTAAATATGTTTAAAACCATTTCCAATAACTTCATTAGCACTAGTTATATACATTATTGCTGTTTCATCGTTCTCTCTTAATATTTTCTTTATTTTTGATATTTGTGGTCTTGTAACAATACACGTTATAGTTGTATTTTCTTCTCCAGAATGAGCTCCAATTGTTTTAGTAATTGTAGCACTTCTTTTTAAATCATTTAATATTTCATTTATTATATTTTGAGGACTTCTAGTTATTATAGTGACTATTTTTGTATAATTTACACCCTCAAATACAATATCTAAAATCTTTGTTGATATATATAACGCAATTAATGAATATAATCCAGAATTTATATTTTTCAAAACAATTATAAGTGCACTTATAATTAAAAATTCTATTACCATAAGTATTTTAGATATACTCTGTACTCCTGTAGTTTTATATATTATTTGTGCGAGTAAATCTGATCCACCAGAACTACAACCAGCTTTTAATATCAAAGATAAACCAAATCCAACTAACATACCACCAAATATACTTGATATAACCATATCCACAGATCTTGTTAATAATAAATCGTTAAATTTAAATACTTCTAAAAATATAGAAAGTAAAAGTGTTGCAAATAAAGTCTTTATACTATACTTAAATCCAAGTTTAAAAAAAGATATTACAAAAAGCGGTATATTTATTACTAAAATTGTAACTCCAAGTGGTATTTTAAATACAAAATAAAATATAGTTGCTATACCACTTGCTCCACCTGTTGTCATCATATTGGGAAGTAAAAAGATATTTGTTCCCATTGTAAATAAATATGCGCCTAAGACTATTAAAAATATATTAAATAATGCTAATAATATGAAATTATTTTTCTTTTTATTTACCATAACATTCCTCACTAATATTATTATGGTAAATTTTTACTAATTTATATTTCTTTTTTTAATATTTCTATATATTTATTATCATTTTCATATATTTTTTGTTTCATATTTAATAATTCTTCTATTTTTTTATCTATATCATCTTGTTCTTTAAAAAATAATATATATCCTAAATTTTCTAGTTCTTCACATATTTCAAGTTGATGATCATCTTTGTGCTCAGAATATTTTGCAAGTCTTGGAATAGCAAGCACCTTCTTTTTTGCCTTAAGTCCTGCAAAAATCGAACCAACTCCTCCATGAGTTATAACAAACTCACAATTTGTTACATATTCATTCATTTTTTCTTGTGGTATAAAATCAAACATTTTAAATTTTTTTACATCATATTTAGTATAACCAGACTGAACAATAACTTCTTTATCTTTTAAGTATTTTGATTTTTCTAGAATATTTAATGCTCTACTAAAATCTTGTTTTTGAGTTCCAAAAGTAACAAAAATCATATTATATCAACCTTCCTAAATATTCTGCTTTTTTATATTTTTTAGTTAAACTTTCCCATTGTACATAAAATTTATCAGCAAATTTATATACTCTATTTCCTGTAGAAGATAATTCTTTTACTCTTGCTAAAGATTCTATATATATAATTTTACATCCAAAAATTTTCCCAAAAAGACACATTATGCCACCAACTTGAGCACCAGTACTTATTATAGTTTGTGGTTTAAACTTCATTATTATTTTTATACTTAAAAATATATTTTTTAATATTCTAATTATATAATCTATCTTATTTGTACTTGGACCATATACTAAAAAATCCATGTTATAATCATTTACCATTTTTTCTGTTACATCAGTTTTTTCTGTTACAAGTAAATAATTATAGTCTTTAAATAATTCTTTTAACCTCAAAATTTCTGTAAGATGTCCACCAGAGCTTGCCACAAATATAACTTTTTTCATATAGTCTCCTTATCTTATTTTCATAACACAATTATATTTATTATGAAAATATTCTTTATTTACTTTTTTTGGTCCATAAATAACAGAAGAATAATAATTATTAGCATGTATATTTAAATGAATAATACTTTCATCTAATTTTATAACATTTTTATTTATTTCATTTATTAAATTTTCTTCTATATATTCTTTAATAATTCTTGCCATTACATATTCAGCAAAATTATCACAAACAGGGCCTGCAATATTTTTATTACTAGCAGTAATCTCATTTGTTGATTGAAGACCAAGCCTTATAATTTTAACATCAGTTTTTATACATTCTTTTAATATATAATATACTCTTTCAATAGCTTCATCAATTGTAAGTGGTATATATTCTTTATTTTCATACATATCATATAATTCACTATCTTGTAGAACATATACAGGATATATTCTTAAATCATTTGGATTTAATTTTAATAAACTTTTTATAGTATCTATTTCTGTTTTAAGTGTTGAACCTGGTAATCCAACCATTACCTGGTGTCCTAAATTAAATCCATATAATTTTATTAAATTTGAAGCTTTAATTACATCTTCTCTTGTATGTCCTCTTTTTGAATACTCTAATATATTATCATCCATTGATTGAACACCAAGTTCTATATTTTTTACGCCATACTTTTTTAAATTCTTAAGTATTGTATCATTTATATAATCTGGTCTAGTTGATAATCTTATACTCTTTACACGTCCATCTTTTATATATTCATAAGCTGCTTTTAAATACATATTTTGTAAATTTATATCTATACCAGTAAAGCTTCCACCAAAAAAGGCAATCTCAATATTTTTATTTGAATCTTTAAAATATTGTAAATGAGTCTCTATAATATTTTTTACTTCTTCTTCTTTTGTATCTTCTACACCGCTTATTCTTTTTTGATTGCAAAAAATACAATTATTAGGACAACCCTTATGAGGTATAAAAATTGGAATTGTATACTGATTATCTTTATTTAAAAAGTTCTTTAATAATTTATTCACATCAAGATTTATATCTATATTATATACTGTTTTCAAGTGCATATTTTGCTGCTTCTTGTTCTGCATGTTTTTTGCTTTTTCCAACACCTTCACCTATCTTTTTATCATTAAATAAAAGTTCTACTTTAAATACTTTATCATGTTCTGGACCACTTTCATCCACTAAAACATATTCTATTTTAACATTTCCATTTTCTTGTAATTTTTCTTGTAATTTTGTTTTATAATCTGTATTAAAGTTACCTCCAGATAAAACAATTTGTATTTCTTTATCTAATGTGTTTAGTATAAATTTTTTTACACATTCATATCCACCATCTAAATATATTGCTCCTATAATTGCTTCCATAGCATCTGCCAAAATAGCATCTTTTTGTTTTCCATTAGTTGTTTCTTCACACTTTCCAAGATATAAAAAATCTTGTCCTCCTATTCTTTTCATTGCAATACTTAAAGATGTTTCACACACTATAGCAGCTCTTTTTTTTGTCATTTGACCTTCTCTTAATTTTGGAGTTTGCATATACAACATTTCTGAAATTACATGTTCTAATATAGCATCTCCTAAAAATTCTATTCTTTCATTATATTCCATCTTATTTACTGTACCAATTTCATATGCATAAGATTTATGAATTAATGCTATTTTCAAAAGTTCAATTTTTTTAAATTTATAATTTAACTTTTTTTCAAAAATTTGTAGTTTCTCTTTTTCAGTCATTTTATTCACCCATATATATTATATACGAATATTTACTTTTTTTCAATATTATATATATTTGTATAAAAAGAAAGTTAATTAAAAGGATAATTTTCAAAATATTTTATATTTTAAGTTCATTTTTTATTATAATAATATATTTTTGGTATTTTAGCATTATTTTTTTACAATTTCTACACTATTTTTACATTTTTTTTACTATATGGTATAATAAAAAAAAGGAGGTTATATTTATATGAAAAAAAGTCTAATTGTTACACTAGTTATATTATTTTTACTTGTTTTTTTACTAGTTTTTGCTATAAAAATAAAAGATAATTTAAAAGATACATATTCTGAAATAAACTTACAAAATAGTGAGATAGCAAATAATATGATAACTGGAAATAATAGCTATAATACTTATAATTTAAAAGTAAATAATAGTAATATTGAATATTATTTTGTTGTAGATTTATTAAATAACAAATATATTATCGAAACTATTGTTAAAGAAACTATTGATTCTGATGAAGACTTAAATCAAAAATATGAAAGTTACAAAACAGAAGATGTATTTAACAAAAGTAATGTATTTACTTATGAAAATATTTTAAGTTATCATACTAAAATATATAATGGACAAACTATACAAAATGTTATCGATAGTAATAATATAACTGATTATACTTGTACAGAAATAATGTATGGAGGTGCTTATGAAAAATAAACTAAATTTAGTTCTTATTTTTATTTCCATTGCTATTTTTATATGGTTAGTAATAACACTTTTTCAAATAAACACTATATCAAAAGACATGAATTCTTCTTATACTGATAGTATAAATTTAAAACCAAATGAAGATATTCATATATATAAAATAACAAGACATGAAACTTATGATGAAGAAGTATATGGAAAATATTTAGATTATGATGAAGATATTATATTTTATACAGATTCAAAAGGTAAAATCATTAATACTTGTATAAAACATTACAACGCAAACAATTTAGAAGATTTGCAACGTATAGATAGAATGCCTAAAAAAAATCCATCTGTAAGAAATACTGAAACGACAGAAGATGCTATTATATTTCAAACATCTACTTACAACAATATGTCTGTAGATATTGCACTTATAAAACTTGGTATTTTTAATGGAGAATACACAGAATTTTAAAAAAAATCTTTGTATTATTTTTATAATACAAAGATTATTTTTTATTAACTGTTTTTAGTTATATATTCTACAACATCATTAACTGATTGTATCTTTTCTGCTTCAGCTTCTGGAATTTCCATATCAAATTCTTCTTCTAAAGCCATTATTAATTCTACTATATCTAAAGAATCAGCACCTAAATCATCTATAAATGTTGTATCTAAAGTTATTGAATCTAAATCATCAATACCAAGTTGTTCACCTATTACTTCTTTTACTCTTTCAAAAATAGCCTCCATATTAGCACCTCCCTAATATTATTGTTAATTCACATCATTATTATCTTATATTTACTATATAATGTCAATAGTATTTTATTTAATTTATATAATTTTTATGAAAATAAATGCATTTTTATATATTTTTATTTTGTAAGTAAATATCCGTCAATAGAAATACGTTCAATTTCATTTTTTTCAAGATTATATCTTAAATAAAAATCATCTATTATTAATACACTATTATCATTTATTTTTACTAAATTATTTTCTTTTATATAATTATTGTTATGTTGTAAATAAGATAAAATGTTAGTCATATTTAAAGACAATATCGCAGTTTCATTGTTATATAGCTTAATATTATTACTATCATATGTATCTTGAGATCTAGTATCTACGAAATATAAATTTGAATATCCAGATACATTTAAACTATCTACAATATTATATTCATTTATATTTAAAAAGTCCTTATCTGTTAAAACAATTTTATCAGTATTTTTTATTTTTTCTAAATTACTTGCATCAATATCTATATCATTTTCTTTATTTAAGACTTTCAAATAATTATATGCACTAATAATTTTATTTTTTTCTTCTGATGACAAATCATCAAAATCTTTATCTTTTATATTACTCTCTATTATATGCTTTTGATTTAAATATGCAACTTTTTCTGCATTAATGAATGGATTTGTACAAATAATTAAAAATATTATTAATGCAAAGAAATCGTATTCTAAATATTTACCTTTTTTTATTATCATTAATAAAATTGATACAATCTCAAATACTATGTATATATATGATACATACCTTAATGGTGTTATTCCATATTCTTGATATCTTATATTTGCTGTATATATTTGTAAAATTATAAATGGAATAAATACATATGGTAAAACTATACTTATTATATTAAGTACTTTATTTGACTTATAATTTCTTAATATGTTATATATAACAAATACTACAATAAATAAAAATGAAATAACTGGCAATACAAAATTTGATGGTACTTCAGATGATACAATTCTAATAATTATATGTGCATATATTATAACCATCGCCATTATTGATACTGGTAAAATTATATATAAAATTAATGTTTTAAAAAATTTACTAATCTTAATTTTATTTATATTATCTAATGTTTTTATAATATTAGGTATTATATAAAAACCAAATAGAGCTATATAAAATGAACTTAAAACATTATATATATAATTATTATCATTTACTAAAAATATAAATAAAAGCATTAACAAAAATATACATATTGTAAATACTGCTAAAATTAAAAATATATAAAAAAGTTTATTTATAAATCTAGTTACAAAGTCATAAAACTCTAATTTACTTTTTTTATACAAATTATATGTTGTATAGACAGTTATACTTATCATATATCCAATTGCAAATATTGTTAAATAATCCACATTTTCCACAAATAAATTAATACTCAACAATATTGAATTTAAACAAATAAGTATTATATCAGTTATATATATAGTTGAATTTTTCTTAAAAACACTTTCACAAAAAAATGAATTAAATATTATACTAATTAAGGTATATGGTATAACTCCAGTAAATATTTTATTACCACTAATATTAAATAAAACTAATATAATAAAATAAATAGTTGTAACTATTAAAGAAATATATGTTACTTTTTTATCTTTTATATAATCCCATATTTTAAGTACTCTTTTTTTCAATTCCTCCATTATACTCCTCCTTGATATTATTATAACATAAAATTTAAAATAGTCAAAAAAAAGACGTAAGTTAATACTTACGTCTAATTTGCTTATGAAATTAAGCAATTATATCAGATACTGAACCAGCACCTACTGTTCTACCACCTTCACGAATAGCGAATTTAAGTCCTTTTTCAATAGCTATTGGAGTGATAAGTTTTATTTTCATAGTTACGTTATCACCAGGCATTACCATTTCTTTTTCTTTTGGTAATTCAATTACACCAGTAACGTCAGTAGTTCTGAAATAAAATTGTGGTCTATAGCCTTGGAAGAATGGAGTATGTCTTCCACCTTCTTCTTTAGTTAAGATATAAACTTCTGCTTCGAATTCAGTATGTGGATGAATTGAACCAGGTTTAGCTATAACTTGACCTCTTTCAATTTCAGTTCTTTGAACACCTCTTAATAGAACACCAGCGTTATCACCAGCTTCTGCTTGAGCAAGTTCTTTTCTGAACATTTCGATACCTGTTACAACTGTTTTCTTCTTTTCATCAGATAAACCAACGATTTCAACTTCTTCACCAAGTTTTAATGTACCTCTTTCAATTCTACCAGTAGCAACTGTACCTCTACCAGTGATAGTAAATACATCTTCAACAGGCATTAAGAATGGTTTATCTACATCTCTTTCTGGATTTGGAATATATGCATCAATAGTTTCTAATAATTCTTTGATACAAGCATATTCTGGAGCATTAGCATCTGTAGAAGTTGATTCTAATACTTTTAAAGCAGAACCTTTAATTATTGGAGTAGTATCACCTGGGAAATCATATTTGTTTAATAGATCTCTTATATCCATTTCAACTAATTCTAATAATTCAGGATCATCAACCATATCACATTTGTTCATGAATACTACGATGTATGGAACACCAACTTGTCTTGCAAGAAGAATGTGTTCTCTTGTTTGTGGCATTGGGCCATCAGCAGCAGATACAACTAGTATTGCACCATCCATTTGTGCTGCACCAGTAATCATATTTTTTACATAGTCAGCGTGTCCTGGACAGTCAACGTGTGCATAGTGTCTGTTTGCTGTTTCATATTCAACGTGAGCAGTAGAAATAGTGATACCTCTAGCTCTTTCTTCTGGAGCACCATCTATTTGATCATAAGCTTTAAATTCTGCTCCACCAGTTAAACTACAATATTTTGTAATTGCAGCTGTAAGTGTTGTTTTACCATGGTCAACGTGACCAATAGTACCAATGTTAACATGTGGTTTGTTTCTTTCAAACTTAGCTTTTGCCATTTTAAATTCCTCCCTTAAATCTTTATTTATGTCCTATATATATGGACATATATTTCTTTATTATTCTACAACATATAGAGGTATTTTGCAATACCTTTATATGTTTTTAGCTAAATAAAATTAATCTTTTTTAGTTCTTGAAGCTACTATTGTATCTAAAACAGATTTTGGAACTTGTTCATAATGTGAAGGTTCCATAGAGTATACGCCTCTACCTTGAGTTTTAGAACGTAAATCTGTAGCATAACCAAACATTTCTGATAGTGGGATAAATGAATGTATAGTTGTTGTTCCTTGAACTGTATCCATACCTTCCATTCTACCACGTCTTGAGTTAACGTCTCCAATAACGTCTCCCATATATTCTTCTGGAACTATAATATCAACTTTCATTATTGGTTCAAGTAAAACTGAATTTCCTTGACGACAAGCTTCTTTAAATGCCATAGAACCAGCTATATGGAATGCTGCTTCAGATGAGTCAACATCATGGTATGAACCATCTACAAGAGCAACTTTAACATCAACTACTGGGTATCCAGCAAGTATACCAGCTTTCATTGCATCTCTTACACCTTCATCAGTAGGTTTAACGAATTCTTTAGGAACTACACCACCAACAATTTTAGATGTAAATTCATAACCTTTACCAGCTTCATTTGGTTCAACTTCTAACCAAACATGACCATATTGTCCTTTACCACCAGATTGTCTAATAAATTTACCTTCTACTTTTACTGGTTTAGTAATAGTTTCTTTATAAGCAACTTGTGGTTTACCAACATTTGCTTCAACTTTAAATTCTCTTTTCATTCTATCTACTATAATGTCAAGATGTAATTCACCCATACCAGCAATTATAGTTTGACCTGTTTCTTGATCTGTATATGTTTTAAATGATGGATCTTCCTCAGCTAATTTTTGTAAAGCAATAGCCATTTTTTCTTGATCTGCTTTAGATTTAGGCTCTATTGCTATATCTATAACTGGATCTGGGAATTCAATAGATTCAAGTATAATTGGTGCTTTTTCATCACATAATGTATCACCAGTTACAACATCTTTTAATCCAACAGCACATGCAATATCACCAGCATATACTTTAGTTATATCTTGTCTATTATTAGCATGCATTTGAATTAATCTACCAATTCTTTCTTTTTTACCTTTATTTGCATTTAAAACATATGAACCACTTTCTAAAGTACCTGAATATACTCTAAAGAAAGTTAATTTACCAACATATGGATCTGTCATTATTTTGAAAGCTAAAGCTGCAAATGGTTGATCATCAGCAGATATTCTTTCTTCTTCAGTTCCATCTTCAAGTACACCTTTTATATGAGGTATATCTGTTGGAGCAGGCATATAATCTACTATATTATCTAATAGTTCTTGTACACCTTTATTTTTATATGAACTTCCGCAAGTAACTGGAACCATAGTACCAGCTATTGTAGATTTTCTTATTCCACGTTTTAAATCTTCTACAGTTAAATCTTCACCATTTAAGTATTTTTCCATTAAAGCATCGTCTTGTTCTGCTACATGTTCAACAAGCTCTGTTCTGTATTTTTCAGCTAGTTCTTTCATATCTTCAGGAATTTCTTCACGTCTTACATCTTTTCCTAAATCATCATAGTGAACTAGAGCTTCCATTTTTAATAAATCAACAATTCCTTTGAAATTATCTTCTTTACCAATTGGAAGTGCAATAGGTACTGCATTAGCTTGTAATCTTTCTCTTAATTGTTTAACACAATTATAAAAATCAGCACCAGTTATATCCATTTTATTTACATATACCATTCTAGGTACATTATATTTATTTGCTTGTCTCCATACTGTTTCTGATTGTGGTTGTACTCCGCCTTTAGCACAAAGTACTGTAACAGAGCCATCTAAAACTCTTAGAGATCTTTCAACTTCGATTGTAAAATCAACGTGTCCAGGAGTATCAATAATATTTATTCTATTATTTTTCCAGAAACAAGTTGTTGCAGCTGAAGTAATAGTGATACCTCTTTCTTGTTCTTGAGCCATCCAATCCATTACTGCGTCTCCATCATGAGTTTCACCAATTTTATGTGTTTTACCTGTGTAAAACAAAATTCTTTCAGTTGTAGTAGTCTTACCAGCATCTATGTGAGCCATGATACCGATATTTCTAGTCCTCTCAAGAGGATATTCTCTTTCAGCCATTTATAAATTTCCTCCTCTCGTAAAATTATAATATTACCATCTATAATGAGCAAATGCACGGTTGGCTTCAGCCATTTTATGTGTATCTTCTTTTTTCTTGAAGGCACCACCTTGACCATTTATTGCATCCATTATTTCACCAGCAAGTCTTGCTTCCATGCTGTGTTCATTTCTTTTTCTTGCATATTCTACTAACCATCTAATTGCAAGTGATTGTTTTCTATCAGCTCTTATTTCCATTGGAACTTGGTATGTTGCGCCACCAACACGTCTTGCTTTAACTTCAAGAGCAGGTGTTACATTTGCTAAAGCTTGTTCAAAAGCATCTAATGCTTCTCTACCAGTTTTTTCAGCAACTATGTTTAATGCTCCATATACAATTTTTTGAGCTGTTACTTTTTTACCATCCCACATAACTTTATTAATAAGTTTAGTTATAACTTTTGAGTTATACATTGGATCTGGCATAACTTCTCTTTTTGCAATGTGTCCTTTTCTTGCCACTTTTCTTCCCTCCTTATATTTTTAAATTGAACTTATCGTTCTTAAGGTACTCAAAAATTTTAATTTTTGTAAGGGCTAGTTTATGTATCTAAACTTAAGCACCTATAACCTTTTATTTTTTCTTAGCTCTTTTTGCGCCGTATTTAGATTTAGCTTGCATACGATCTGCAACACCTGCTGTATCCAATACGCCTCTTACTATATGGTAACGTACACCTGGTAGATCTTTAACTCTTCCACCTCTTATTAAAACAACACTATGTTCTTGTAAATTATGTCCGATACCTGGAATATATGCTGTTACTTCCATTGTATTAGTAAGTTTTACTCTGGCTACTTTACGTAAAGCTGAGTTTGGTTTTTTTGGAGTTTGAGTTTTTACAACTGTACAAACACCTCTTTTTTGTGGAGAAGATTGATTAGTTGCAGCTTTTTTTCTAGAATTATATCCTCTTTGTAAAGCTGGTGATTTAGATTTTGTTACTTTATCTTCTCTACCTTTTCTAACTAATTGGCTAAATGTTGGCACTTAAGTTCACCTCCTTTTTATATATATGCATAACATGCATAAAACTGCACATAATACATATAATATTATACATTATAAAGCATAATAAGTCAACAAAATAAATTTAAAATTACATAATTTTTTATTCTACTATAAACATATTATATCATATTTAAAAGTTATTGCTACTTTATATGTATAATTATGGATATTTTATAACATTATAAGATGTTATTTTTCAATATATTTAATGTTATAATTTTACACATGGGTGATATTATGAGTGATGATAACATTTATATTGGTAAAAAAATTAAAGAATATCGTGAGCATAAAAATCTAACACAAGAAGATATGGCAAAAGAGTTAGATATTGCTCCAAATCATTATGGTAGAATTGAACGTGGTGAAAATTCATGTACAACTAAAAAACTAATCAAAATATGTAATATTTTACACACTGATGCAAATTCCATTATAGGTGGACTTATTATAACACCAGAACATGAATTTGAAAGAGAATACGATAAACTATCAATTGATGATAAAAAACAAGTTTTAGAATTTATGAAATTTTTAAATTCAAGAAATAAAAATTAAGAGTACATTATAAAAAAATATGTACTCTTTTTGTTTACTTTATCATTACTATATAAGCATCCAAAATATCATAATAAGTGTAAATTCTATCCTTAGTGTATTTTCCATACTTACTCTTACCAAACACATTAGACATTACACTAGTTATATTACTTTGGCCGTTTACTTTAAACTCTACCAAATATTCATTCTTATTATTATCTAAAATTTCTTCTAATTTTGTAGTTGTATTATCTGTTGATAAAATATTTTTATCATAATAATTATAATACATATATTTTGTGGCTGTTGCATCTGGTAAAATATTTAGATCATTAAATATATGTGTTTCTTGCATATCTTCTGTTGTTCTATTAAAATATACATGTGTTACAATTTCTTTATCTGTACTTTCAATAGATTTATCTGATGTTAAATCTAAATTATACCATCCATCATCTAATTTTACTAAATTCCATTCATGTGCTTCTTCTAATTCTCCAATAACTGCTATAGATGGTATATTAACCCTAGATAACAAAATATTTAAAGCTTCTGAAAATCCATCACATACAGCTTCTTTATTTAAAAATACTCCTTCTATACTATGACATGAATCAGGAATATTTTCTATTGTATCATATTCATAATATTTTACATTTTCACCTATAATATCATGAAAATATAATTCTTTTTCAATAGGTTCATCAGATGGAATATTATTTAAAATATTATTTATTTCTGTTTCAATTCTTGATATTTTTGTTTCAACATCATTAAGTGACTTTTCAGTAAAATTAATTTTTACATCAACAAGTGTACCAAACAACAAATTATCTTTTGTATATACTGTGTATTTGTTGTTAACATAAAAAACTTCTGGATGATCATCTAAAAAGCATGAAAGAGCTTTTCCAACATCATCTAATGTTTGTTCCATAGATACAAAATTGTAATTTTGAACATTAAATCTATCCTTAAAATCTTTTACTCCATATGATATAGCAGTATAAATCTTTTTTTGCTCATCATTTAACGTATTATAATAAAAATCATTTTCTATAATTCCATTTAAGCTATTAATTTTTAAATCCTTTGTATATTCTGGAGTTCTTGTTCCACTAACATTTAAAAACAAATTGTAAACATCACTTCTTACAGCATCAACAGAACCATCTTTATATGAAAAGAAGTAAACTCCAAAAGCAACTATTAAAACTACTAAGATTAATCCAAATATTTTTCTCATAAAATACCTTACACCTTTCTATTTTATTATACTATTAAATTTATTTTTTATCAAGAAAAAACTACCCTAATATATAATTTAGGATAGTTCATTATTATTATTTTTTAGCTTTTTCTACCATAGTCTTAACAAAATCTTCATCATCTGCAATTATATTATTTTGTATAACTTGTGAAACTGTTGGTTTTTCTTCTTCTTTTTTAACTGGTTCTACTTCTATTGATTTGTAATCAACTACACCAGTTCCTGCAGGTATTAATCTACCAATTATAACATTTTCTTTAATACCTTGTAACTTATCTACTTTTCCTTTTACAGCAGCATCTGTTAAAACTCTTGCTGTTTCTTGGAAAGAAGCTGCAGATAAGAAAGAATCAGTAAGAAGTGCAACCTTAGTAATTCCAAGCAATGTTTTTCTTCCTTTTGCTTGTTTTTTACCATGTTCTTTTGCATCTTTATTTTCTTGATTAAACTCTGTCATATCTACTGTTGAGCCAGCAATTAATTCAGTTTCACCAGCATCTTCAATAAATATTTTTCTTGTCATTTGTCTTGCAACTATTTCAATATGTTTATCATTTATATGAACACCTTGTGTTCTATATACTTTTTGTACTTCTTCTATTAGATAGTTTTGAACTGCAATATCACCTTTTATACGTATAATATCATGTGGATCAAGAGAACCCATTGTAATTCTATCTCCAGCTTTTACATGATCTCCATCATTTACTGTTATTCTCAAGCCATATGGAATTATATATCTTTCAACGTGTTTTTCATCACCTGTTATTATAACTTCTTTATTATTACCATGTTCACCAATTGAAACTACACCATCAATTTCAGTTACCATAGCAACACCTTTTGGTTTTCTAGCCTCAAATAATTCTTCAACCCTTGGTAAACCTTGAGTTATATCTGAACCTGCAACACCACCACTATGAATAGTTCTCATTGTAAGCTGTGTACCTGGTTCACCAATTGATTGTGCAGCTATTATACCTATAGCTTCACCAGGAGTAATTGGTTCTCCAGTAGCTAAGTTTTTACCATAACATTTTGCACAAACTCCTCTTACAGATTCACAAGTTAATGCTGAACGTATTTTTACTTTTTCATAACCAAATGATAATATTTTATCACATATATCTTGAGTAATATATGTATTATGTGGAAATACTACATTACCATCTTTGTCTTTTATATCTTCTGCTAAATATCTACCTTCAATTCTTTCTGATAATTTCTCTACTGGTTCACCACTTTCAAGTATAGCACTAACCTCAAATCCATTTGTAGTTCCACAATCGTCTTCCATTACTATTACATCTTGATTTACATCAACAAGTCTTCTTGTTAAGTAACCAGAATCTGCTGTTCTTAATGCTGTATCAGCAAGACCTTTTCTAGCACCATGTGATGCTATGAAAAATTCAAGAACATCCAAACCTTCTTTAAAATTAGATTTAATAGGAAGCTCAATTGTTTGTCCCATTGTATTTGCCATTAGTCCACGCATACCAGCAAGCTGTCTAATTTGAGTTGGATTACCTCTGGCACCAGTATGAGCCATCATTTGAATTGGATTTAATATATCAGGATTACTCATTATTTCTGCTTGAACTTTATCTGTTGCTGCAGACCATATTTTTATAACTTCATTATATCTTTCTTCGTTTGATATAAGACCACGTTTATAATTTTTAAGAACTTTTTCTGCTTGTTCTTCAGCTTCTTTTAATATTTCCGGCTTACTCTTAGGTATTACTATATCTGAAACTGATACAGTAACGGCTGCTTGTGTTGAGTATTTATATCCTTTTTCTTTTATTTCATCTAATACTACAGCAGTTGTAGAAATACCATGTTTTGCAATACATTTATCAATTATTACACCAAGTTCTTTTTTCTTAACAGGAAAATCAATTTCAAGTTTTAGTAAGTTTTCCTTTTTAGTTCTATCAACATAACCAATATCTTGAGGTATAAATTCATTAAATATTAATCTACCAGCTGTTGCATCAATAATGCCACTAACTTTTTCACCATTTATTTCTTTAGTTACCCTAACTTTAATAGGAGCATGCATACCAATTACTTTTTCATCATATGCCATCATTACTTCATCAACATTAGAGAATACTTTTCCAGTTCCTGGCTCATCATCTTTTTCAAATGTCAAATAGAAACTTCCAAGAATCATATCCATAGATGGAACTGTTACTGGTTTACCATCTTGTAATTTAAGCAAATTATTAGATGCTAACATTAATAATTTAGCTTCTGCTACTGCTTCTGGTGATAAAGGTACGTGAACAGCCATTTGGTCACCATCAAAGTCAGCATTAAATGCAGTACATACTAATGGATGTAATTTTATAGCTCTTCCTTCTACTAAAACTGGTTCAAAAGCTTGTATTCCAAGTCTATGTAAAGTTGGAGCACGGTTTAACATAACTGGTCTATCTTTTATAACATCTTCCAATACATCCCATACTTTTACATCTGTTCTTTCAACCATTCTTTTAGCAGTCTTTATATTATATGCTAATTCTCTTTTAACAAGTTCTCTCATTACAAATGGTTTGAATAATTCCAAAGCCATTTCTCTTGGAAGACCACATTGATAAATCTTAAGTGATGGTCCAACAACTATAACTGAACGTCCAGAATAGTCAACTCTTTTTCCAAGTAAGTTTTGTCTAAATCTTCCTTGTTTTCCTTTTAACATATCAGATATTGATTTTAATGGTCTACCACCGGCACCTGTTATTGGTCTACCACGTCTACCATTGTCAATTAAAGCATCTACTGCTTCTTGTAGCATTCTTTTTTCATTTCTTACGATTATATCTGGTGCTTCAAGTTCTAATAATCTCTTAAGTCTATTATTACGATTAATAACTCTTCTGTATAAATCATTCAAATCTGATGTTGCAAATCTTCCACCATCTAATTGAACCATAGGTCTTAAATCAGGTGGAATAACAGGTAACACTTCAAGAATCATCCATTCAGGTTTGTTATTAGAATTTAGAAAGGCATCTACTGTTTCTAATCTTTTAATGATTTTTGATCTTTTAGCACCATTATTTTTTTCAAGTTCCTTTTTTAACTGTTCTTTTAATTTTGGTAGATCTATTTTACTTAGTAGTTCTCTTATCGCTTCTGCACCCATTCCAACTCTTAAACTGTTTGGTCCATATTTTTCTAAAGCTTCTCTATATTCTTTTTCATTTAATACATCACAAGCTTTAAATCCAGTATCTTTTGGATCTAAAACTACATATGATGCAAAGTATAATACTCTTTCTAAAGCTTTTGGTGACATATCAAGCAATAATCCCATTCTACCAGGAATACCTTTAAAAAACCAGATATGTGAGACTGGACAAGCAAGTTCAATATGTCCAAGTCTCTCACGTCTAACTTTTTTCTTTGTAACCTCAACACCGCATCTATCACAAATTATGCCTTTATATCTTACTTTTTTATATTTTCCACAATAACATTCCCAGTCTTTTGTTGGTCCAAAAATTTTCTCACAAAATAAGCCATCTCTTTCTGGTTTTAAAGTTCTGTAATTTATTGTTTCTGGTTTTTTAACCTCACCTTTTGACCATTCTCTGATCTTTTCAGGAGAAGCAAGACCTATACTTAATCTATCGAAATTATCAATATCTTGCATAAACTAAATCCTCCTTACAATTTAATCTTCATCAACATATGAATTTTCTTGTTTATTATCATCATAATCAATATCTATTGCTGAAATATCAGAATCTTCTGTGTCTCCATCATCAAATGACATACCAGCAAAATCAGAATCTGTAATTTTCATATTCATATCTTCTGAATAATCTGGCTCTTTTCCATCATCATCATAATCCATAGATTCTTTTAATTCTAATTGCTCATCTTCTCTATACATTCTAAGATCTAAAGCTAAACTTTGTAATTCTTTTGTTAATACTCTAAATGATTCTGGAATTCCAGGAGTTGGTATACTTTCACCTTTAACTATTGCCTCATAAGTTTTTAATCTACCATCTACATCATCAGATTTTACTGTTAATATCTCTTGTAATGTATAAGCTGCACCATAAGCTTCTAAAGCCCAAACTTCCATTTCACCAAATCTTTGACCACCAAATTGTGCTTTACCACCTAATGGTTGTTGTGTAACTAAAGAATATGGCCCAATTGAACGAGCATGTATTTTATCTTCAACCATATGATATAGTTTCAACATATACATGTATCCAACTGTAACTTCTGCATCTAGTAATTCCCCTGTTCTACCATCATGAATTGGGAATTTTCCTGTTGGATTTAAACCTTGTTTTTTAAATAAATCTTCGATATCATTTTCTTTTGCACCATCAAATACTGGTGTTGCAACTTTCCATCCTAAAGATTTTGCAACATATCCAAGGTGTGTTTCAAGTAATTGTCCAACATTCATACGAGATGGAAGTCCAAGTGGATTAAGTACTATTTGAAGTGGTGTACCATCTGGTAGATAAGGCATATCTTCTCTTGGTAAAATACGAGATATAACACCTTTATTACCATGACGTCCAGACATTTTATCACCAACTGATATTTTTCTTTTCTGTGCAATATATATTCTTACCACTTTATGAATTCCTGTTGCAAGTTCATCACAATTTTCTCTTGTAAATATTTTTACATCAACAACTGTACCCGCTTCACCATGTGGAACTCTAAGTGAAGTATCTCTAACTTCTCTTGCTTTTTCTCCAAATATCGCTCTTAATAGCTTTTCTTCTGCAGTTAGTTCTGTTTCGCCTTTTGGTGTTACTTTTCCTACCAATATATCCCCTGGTCTTACTTCTGCACCAATTCTTATAATACCATTTTCATCTAAGTCACTTATTGCATCATCACCAACATTTGGTATTTCTCTTGTGATTTCTTCTGGTCCAAGTTTAGTATCTCTTGCTTCACAATCATAATCTTCAATATGTATTGTAGTTAAAACATCATCTTTTACTAGATCTTCAGAAATTAAAATTGCATCTTCAAAGTTATATCCTTCCCATGTCATAAAACCTACTAAAATATTTTTACCAAGTGCAAGTTCACCATGATCAGTTGATGGACCATCAGCAATAACATCACCTTTTTTTACTTTTTCACCTTTTAATACTATTGGTTTTTGATTTATGCAAGTTCCTTGGTTAGATCTTTGATATTTTATTAAATGATATTCATCTTTACCAGTTTTTGTATCTACTATTATTTTATCTGCACTTACATAAGATACAACACCATCATTTTTTGCAAGTATAACAATACCAGAATCAACTGCTGCTTTATATTCAATACCAGTTCCAACAATTGGGCTTTCTGCTCTTATAAGAGGAACAGCTTGACGTTGCATGTTTGAACCCATAAGTGCACGTTTAGCATCATCATTTTCTAAGAATGGTATCATAGCTGTTGCAACTGAAACTAATTGTTTTGGAGAAACATCCATTAAATCAGCTTTATCTCTATCAATTTCTAAGATATCATCTTTATGTCTTATTTTTACTCTTTTATTTATAAATCTATTTTCTTCATCTAGAGGTTCATTTGCTTGTGCTACTATGTATTTATCTTCTTCATCTGCAGTAAGATAAATTATATCATCTGTAACTTTTCCAGTAGCTTTATCAATAACTCTATATGGAGTTTCAATAAATCCATATCTATTTATTTTAGCAAATGTTGAAAGTGAAGATATAAGTCCGATATTTGGTCCTTCTGGAGACTCTATTGGACATAATCTACCATAGTGTGTATAATGAACATCACGAACCTCAAATCCAGCTCTATCTCTTGTCAAACCACCAGGTCCTAAAGCAGATATTCTTCTTTTATGTGTAAGTTCAGCAAGTGGATTTATTTGATCCATGAATTGAGATAATTGTGAACTTCCAAAAAATTCTCTTAATGCTCCAACTACTGGTTTTATATTAATTAAAGTTTGTGGTGTTGCAACATCTAAATCTTGTGTAGCCATTCTTTCACGAACTACTCTTTCAAGTCTTGCAAGACCAATTCTAAATTGATTTTGTAATAATTCACCAACACATCTTACACGTCTATTTCCTAAATG
>CALWOE010000014.1 GCA_944383035.1 uncultured Clostridia bacterium | reverse complement strand
GATTTAATTGCAACTTTTTTATGCCAAAAAATAATGTTGAGGTATATTTTCACCCCAACATTTATTATAGAGCCTGATTTTGTTGTCTGTTACTCTTATTTTTTTATTTTATAAAGAAAATAACAAATTTTAATTTTTTATAGTATAAGATTATTACTACATATATAAAAGTGTCTAAAATTGACATATAAGCTCTAATTTTGATATTTTAAATTAAATCTCTTGACAAGTATGTTATAATGAAACTGTACTATTAATTACAAATATGCAAGATAATTTTTGTATAAATTAAGTATTTTAATATTTATACTTAGATTTTTTTGCGACATTTAGGAGGTAAACGTTATGATTAAAGTATTTGAATTTGGTACAGACAATTATTTAGATGAAAGTTGTTACGTTAAATGTAACATTAAATCGGAAAGAATTGAAAGTGCAGAAGATGAAATTGTAAAATATTTTATTTTGTATGAGAATTATTCTTTATCAGAGGATGTTAAAATTGGAGATTTCTCTTTGCCAGTTAATGGTGTATATACTACATTTCATGATTTAGAATGTGGTATATTTGAAGCTGAAATTGATGGAGTTAGATATTATATGTATGTTACTTCGAAAATTTATGATTATTTGCTTCAAAGATTAAATACTATTAATGATGAGTATCAAACATTGTTTTTCTCTGTCGTTTAATGTAAATAGAGTAAGTTTTTGCTTACTCTATTTATTTGACTATTAAAAATATATATGGTATAATATGGAAAAAAATAAGGAGGAATTTAATGTATCATTTATTAATGGGTCCAGTAGTTTTAGAAGCGTTTAATTATAACGTATATAATGGTGCAGAAAATCTTACATATACTGGTTTTTTTCCTTGTAAAAAAGAGAGTATCTATTTTATAGAAAAAAACGGTAAAGTAAAAAATGAATTTACTAAAATTAAAAATGGAATATATTTATTAACAAGAGAAGAAAATTATATAAAAACAAAGCATATTGTATTTATATCAAATGATGAGTACAAAGAATTAAAAAAATTCTCTTTAAATCCATTTGTATTATTAAATTAAAATAGTAAAAGACTTGAATTTATTTCAAGCCTTTTATTTTTTTAGATATACTGTACTTGTATCATATGCTATATCTATATTTTCTTTTTCTAAAATTTGAAGTATTTTGTAATTTATTTGCTCTTTTTTTAGTAAATATCTTCTATATTTTAATTCTCGTGTATAAAAATATATCATAAGTTTATATCCATTATCTGTTATTTCATTTAAATTAACAAATATATTTGAACTATCAACTGTAGGATCTATCTCAAGCATAATTTTAATTTTATTTATTGCATCTGCAATTTTCTTTAAACTATTTGTATAACTAAGTGTTATATAAAAATCTATACGACGTTTATTCATTTTACTCCAATTAGTAATTAAATCGTTAGACAAAGTCGAATTTGGAACAGTAACTAAAGAATCTTCAAAAGTTCTAATACGTGTACTTCTAAATGAAATATCTTCTACAACACCTTCAAAAGTAGAAGTTTCTATCCAATCACCAACACTAAAAGGTTTGTCCACTAGTATAACAACTCCACCAAATAAATTTTTTGCTGCATCTTGAGCTGCAAGTGCAATAGTTAAACTTCCAAGACCAAGTCCAGCTATAAATCCATTTATATCATAACCTAGAGCACCAATTATAATTACACCAGCTACAAGATAAATTAGAAATTTGGCAACTTTTGAAAATATACTAACAATATTACTATCACTTTTCATATTTAATTTTTTTTGCAGATTAACAAAAAATGGTGCATCTTTTCTTACACTATTTGCAAAGCCAATACTTACTAGAATAATTGTGATAACTTCAAAAGCTTTCGTTACAATGGAAAAGATATTATCAGGAAGTTTAAGTAAGTATATACCTATATATATACCAAGAACTTTTATAAAATTACTAAGTGGACCATAAAATGGATTTTTCTTAATTTTTTTCTTATCTTTTATTTTTATTTTAAATAGTCTAATAATAAAATATGAAATATAATTGCTAAGTAAATAAAATATAAAAAATATTACTATGGATATTAAATATTTTACTAATATATCAGTATCAAATTTATTAAAAAATTCTGCTATATTTTCCATATTATTCCTCCAAGTTTTTATTGTTATAAAATTCTACTAATTCATCAAAAGTAAGTTCACCTTTGTGTTTGTTTATTATATTTGCATTTTCATCTAATAAATAAAATGATGGAATTCCAGATTCTCCCTCATCAATTGAAGCTCTGATAGTTTTTTCTGGATCACGTATAACAAACCAATTATATTCAAATTTTTCTAAATATGCATTTAAATTGTTTATATCTGTATCGTGAGATACCATTATTATTGGTATATCTTTATTTTCATTCATAAATTTAGTAATGTTTTCAGCATCACTTACACAATGTGAACAAGTTGTTGAAAAAAATATAACTAAATTTTTTTTATCATGTAAATATTCATTAAAATTAACTTCATTTACTTCTTTTACTATACATTCATCTCTTTTTGCAAGTTTAGATATATTTTCTGATTTTGAAAAAGTATGTCTATATATTACAAATGCAAAAGAAAATATTATTATTGCAAATAAAATGATAAATAATATAGTTATTACAATTTTCCTTTTTTTACTTAATTGTGTATTCATATACATCTCCTTTATTCTAAAGTAGATTATATTATATCTGCAAAAAATAATCAATAATTTTTATATACATCTTTTTATAATTGAAAAAAATGTAAGAATAGTATATAATAATATAGACATATAATATTTTAGAAGGTGAGGCAATGTTAAAATTATATAATACGTTAACAAGAAAAAAAGAAGAGTTTGTACCATTAGATAAAAAAAACAATATTGTTAAAATATATACATGTGGTCCAACTGTATATAACTATGCTCATATTGGAAATATGAGAGCATATATATTTATGGACACTTTAAGAAAAGTTTTAAAATATAACGGATACAAATTAAATCATGTAATGAACATAACAGACGTTGGTCATTTAACTTCAGATGAAGATTATGGTGAAGACAAAATGGCAAAATCTGCAAAAGAACAACATAAATCAGTAACTGAAATTGCAAAAATATATACTGATGCATTTATGAAAGATATTGAAAGCTTAAATATTGAAAAACCAGAACATATTGTAAAAGCTACAGATCATATAAAAGATATGGAAGAATATGTTGATAAGATAGTAAAAAATGGTTATGCTTATGAAACATCAAAAGGTGTATATTTTGATACATCTAAACTTAAAAGTTATGGTGAATTATCAAGAGTAGATTTAAAAAATCAAAGAGCTGGTGCAAGAATTGATATAGACGAAGAAAAGAAAAACCCACTTGATTTTGCATTATGGATAAAAGCACCAAAAGAGCATATTATGAAATGGAATTCAAAATATGGCGTATGTTATCCTGGTTGGCATATTGAGTGTAGTGCAATGTCAAATAAATATTTAGGAGATAAGTTTGATATTCATACTGGTGGAGTTGATCATATACCAATTCATCATGAAAATGAAATAGCACAATCAAAAGGTGCAACCGGAAAAAATCCTGCAAATTTTTGGATGCATGTGGAATTTTTGTTAATAGATAACGGTAAAATGTCAAAAAGTTTGGGAAATGTGTATAAATTAGATGACCTAATAAAAAGAGGTATAGAACCACTTGCATATAGATTTTTTACATATACTTCTCATTACAGGAATAAATTAAACTTCACATGGGATGCAATAAAAGCAGCTCAAATATCTTTAGATAGACTAAGAGAACTAACTCTATCACATAAAGGTGTAGATACAAAAATTGATAAACAAAAATTAGGGGATTTTGAAAATAGATTTAAAAATGCACTAAATGATGATTTAAATATGCCTGCAAGTTTAGCTGTAGCTTTTGAAGTTGCAAAAGAACATGAAAAATCAAATGATTATTATTTATTACTAAAAAAATTTGATACAGTTTTATCTTTAAATATTGATTTAAAAAAACAAGAAGAAAAAATTAAAATACCAGAAGAAATAAAAAATATTTTACAAGAAAGAAAAGAAGCAAGAGATAAAAAAGATTTCAAAACTTCTGATATATTAAGAGATAAACTAAAATCTTTAGGATATATTGTTATAGATTCAAAAGAAGGCCAAAAAATAGAAAAAATATGAGGTGTTTAATGTGGCAATTTTAGATAAAAAAAATAAAGAGCAAGTAAAAGAATATGATAATTTTGTAAGACATTTTGATTGTGCAAGTTTAATGCAATCTTTAAATTGGACAAAAGTAAAATCAAATTGGGACTGCGAAGCTATTTATATAAAAAAAGAAGGAAAAATAGTAGCAGCAATGACTGTTTTAATAGAAAAAGTTCCTTTTATGAAAAAGACTTTAATGTATGCACCACGTGGACCTGTTTGTGATGTGTATGATATTGATTTAGTAAAAGAAATTGTAAAAGAAGCTGATGTTTTAGCAAAAAAATACAATGCTTTTTTACTAAAATTTGATCCAAATGTAAAATATGATGAAAAACTTGAAAAAATATATACTGATAATGGATTTAAAGTAATAGGAAAAAACAAAGATAAGGATAAATTAATTCAACCATTACACGATATGATACTATATTTAGATGGGTATGATGAAGAAAGTTTAATGAAAACTTTTGCAGAAAAGACAAGATATAATATAAGACTTGCAAAAAGAAAAGGTGTTGAAGTTTATCATTCAAGAAGTAAAGAGGACTTAAAAACTTTTTATGAATTATATAAAATTACAACGATAAGAGATAAAATTGGTTGTAGATCATATGAGTATTTTGAAAAGATGTTAGATACATATGATGAAAATAGTTTTAGAATATATATTGCAAAACATGGTGATGATAAATTATCTGGTGCTCTTGCATTTAACTATGGTAAAGAACTATTTTATTTATATGGCGCAAGTAGTAATGAAAAAAGAAATTTAATGCCTAATTATTTAATGCAATGGGAAATGATAAAATGGGGACTTGAAACACATTGCAAAAAATATAACTTTGGTGGTGTATTAAATTTAGAGCCAAATAATGGTTTATATAAATTTAAAATTGGCTTTTGCAAAAAAGATGGCGTAACTGAATATATAGGTGAAATAGATAGAGTATATGGTAAATTTTTATATTTTGTATATAATGATATATATCCTATGTTAAAAAAAGCTAAAAGAACTGTAAGAAATATGATTAGAAAATAATATATTTTAAAAATATTATAGAATATATAACATTTAGAAATAATTTTTTAAAATAAAAAATATAATGTATTAATTATATGAGGTGTTATATTTGGAAAATATATATGTTGTATATTCTATAATTGGCTTTTTTGTTATATCAATTTTAGGTACTTTATTTCATTTTTTATATAAATTTTCTAATATGAAGTTATTTATACCATTTTGTGCTGTAAATGAAAGTATATATGAACATATAAAAATAGGAATAATTCCAATGTATATTTATGGTACTATAGAATTTTTATGTTATAAATACAAAAATATAAATATCGATAATTTTTCAATATCTTTATTATTAAAAATAGTTATTTTTGTAATATTTATTTTAATTTTATACTTTGGATATTATAAATTAATAAAAAAAGATTATAAAAATAATTTAATATATGATATATTTATATTTTATTTTTCTATATTTTTAGCACAATTTGTATCCTATTTTGTTATTATACATGAAAGTTTTGGCTTTGCAGTATGTTTTTGTTCTTATGTTATGATTTCTTTCATTTTATTTATAACAATATATTTTACATATGTAACTCCAAAACATACAATATTTAAAGATAATAAAACAGGTACATATGGTATATATAAAATTGGAAATAAAAAATAGGAGGTATTTTATGGGAAGACAGATATGGAAACCTGGAACTTTAGTATATCCACTTCCTGCAGTTTTAGTAACTTGTAGTGATGGTACAAATGAAAATATATTTACTGTTGCATGGACTGGTACAATTTGTTCAGATCCCGCAATGACATATATTTCAGTAAGAAAAGAAAGATTTTCTTATGATATTATCAAAAGATCAGGTAGGTTTTGTATAAATTTAACTACAGAAGATTTAGCTTATGCTACAGATTATTGTGGAGTAAAGTCTGGTAGAAATGAGAATAAATTTGAAAAATTAAATTTAAAAGTTACAAGATCAGAAAAATTTAATATACCAATACTTAAAAAAAGCCCAGTTGTTATTGAATGTGAAGTAGTTGAGATAAAAGAACTTGGTTCACACGATATGTTTATAGCAAAAGTTTGTAATGTTGAAGTAGATGATAAATATATAAATGAATCTGGTAGATTTGAAATGGAAAAATGTAAGCTTATAGCATATAATCATGGTCATTATTATAAACTTGGTGATATGATTGGGAAATTTGGATATTCTGTTCAAAAGAAAAAATAAAAATTAAAATAAATAAAAGCATAAAGTTTGGAATTAGTATTATTTCAAACTTTTTTTGTGTTTTATTTTGAATATTATATTTTCTTTTACACATAATTTATATATAAAGAGGGATTTATATGAAAAAGATAGATAAAGAAGAAGTAGCTTATTTAGAAAATATTTATAGATTTGTTAAAATGTATCAAGAAAATATTATGCTTATTATAAAGGAAAGTAAAACAGAAGATGATTTTTTGCTTTTTTTGTTAGAGATCTTAAATGAATATAAAAAGATATGTAGAAATATAAAACTCATGCTAAAAAGAAGAAATAAAGAGGTAAAAGATATAGGTGTAATATCAAAAATTACAACAATGATTAATGTAAAGACAAGTAAAATTGATGATATAAATCAAATAAAAGAAATCTTAAAACAGACATGTACAATGAATATTAAAGAACTTGAAAAATTAGAAGAAAGTTATAGTTTATCAAATAAAAAATTGTTAAATGTATGCGAAAAAATGATAAGTATTGAAAAAAGAATAGTAGATAAAATAGGAAATAATATTATGTAATGTATTACATTAAATGTTATTACTAATATTAGAAATCAATAAAAAATGTAAAAAAATGAAATAAATTGATAAAAAATATTGATTTTGTCATATTTATATAGTATAATATTAATATATTGCGACAAGGTGAGAGGGTTATAAATCCTCTCACTTGTGTATATATGTGTAAAATTGGTGGTGAATATATTGAAAATAGAAGAAAAAGTAGAAAATGCAATTTCAAAAAATATTGAAAATTTAGGATTTGAAATTGAATATGTTGAATATGTAAAAGAACCAACCGGTTATATCTTAAGAGTAGTTTTAGATAAAAAAGATGGTAGTGTAAGTCTTGATGATTGTGAAAATGTAAGTAGAAATATTGAAGATATTGTAGATAAAAATATTAAGGGTGAATATGTACTTGAAGTATCTTCACCAGGACTAGAAAGAAATTTGAAAAATATAAAGCTATATAAAAAATATATTGGATATAATATATATGTTAAATTATACAAAAAATTAGAAGATAAAAACTTAAAAAAGGAAATAACAGGTATACTTGAAAAAGTAGATGAAGATAATAATTGTATATTCTTAAAAGTTGATAATGTGGATAATTTAATTCAAATAGAATTAAAAAATATATCAAATGCACATACAATATATGATTTTGATTTTAAAAATTAGGGGGAATTAAAAAAATGAAAAGTGATAAAATCAGTGTAAAAGAATTATTTTTAGCAATTGATGATATTTATGAAGAAAAAGGAATAACAAAGGAGTATTTAATTGAATCATTAAAACTTGCTTTAGAAGCTGCATACAAAAAAAATTATAAAACTAATGAAACAATAAAAGTAGATATATCAGATCAAGCAATTAAAGTATATGCAGTAAAAGAAGTTGTTGAAAATGTAGAAGATGAAAATACTCAAATAACATTAGAAAATGCAAAAAAAATAACAAAAAGAGCTAAAATCGGTGATGTTGTAAATATAGAAGTTACACCAAAAAACTTTAATAGAGTTGCAGCAGAAGCAGGTAAATTAATTCTTATACAACGTTTAAGAGAAGCAGAAAGAAATTTAGTATATACTCAATATGCAGATAAAAAAGGACAAATTGTTGTAGGAGTAGTACAAAATTCTGATAAAAATGGAACAATTGTAGATTTAGGTAAAGTAGAAGCAATTATTCCAACAAATAAACAAGTTAAAACAGAAAAATTTAAATCTCACCAAAGAATTAAAGCATATGTTGAAAAAGTATTACCTGGTGGTAAATATGGACCACAAATTATATTATCTAGAAATTCGCCAGAGTTTGTAAAAAAATTATTTGAGTTAGAAGTTCCTGAAATAATAGATGGAATAGTAGAAATAAAAGGTATTGCAAGAGATGCAGGTAGTAGGACTAAAATTGCGGTATGGTCAAATGACGAAAATGTAGATCCAGTTGGAAGTTTAGTTGGTAAAAAAGGACTTAGAATACAACCAATAATTGATGAGTTATTTGGAGAAAAAATTGATGTTGTACCATATAGTGATGATATACCAAGTTATATTATAAATGCATTAAGTCCAGCACCTATACTTGCTATAGATATAAAAGATGATGAGAAACTAGCAACAGTTGTAGTACCTGATGAAGCAATATCTTATGCAATTGGACCAGGTGGTCAAAATGTAAAACTTGCAGCTATATTAACAGATTGGAGAATTGATATTAAAACAGAAAAACAAATCAAAGAAAATATAGTAGAATAAGGTGAAATAATGATTCAAATAAGAAGTTGTATAGCATGTAAAAGAAAAACAAACAAAAAAGAATTAATAAGGATTGTATATAAGGATAATAGAGTTGTTTTTGATAAATTACAAAAAGAAAATAAACGAGCTTTTTATGTATGTAATGACATAAAATGTATACGTAAATTAATAAAATGTATTGAAAAAAATAAATTAAAATTAAAACAAGAAATGGATTATGATAAACTAAAGGAATTTTTAAATAATATTATAATTGAATTGGGGGAATAAAATTTGAAAAAGATGAAAGTTTTTGAGCTTGCCAAAAAATTAGGGATATCAAATAGTGAGTTAATAGCTAAATTAAAGAAAATGAATGTAGAAGTAAAATCTCATTTATCAGTTTTGGAGGATAGTGTGGTAGAAAAAATGGAAAAAGAAAATAAAGTAAAAAAAGATGATAAAAAAACAGCAGATAATAAAACAAATCAAATGCATATTATACGTAGAAATGTTAAAGTAATAAATACAAATGGTGAAAAAAGTGAGGTAGAACAAATTACTACTGATATATCTGGTACAATAAAAAAATCTCATCATACATTAGTAGATGAGAATAAATTAAAAAAAGGTTATAGCAGAGAAGGTTTGGGAATTGTAACACCAAGATCTAATTATAATAATAGAAAAAATAGATTTGCTAATATGAAAAATCAAAAAGTTATTATAACTAGAAATGGTAAACCAGTTGAACAACCTAAAAAAGAGGAACCAGCTGTTGTAAAAAAAGAAGAAAAAAAAGCAGTTAATAATACATCTGTAGTAAATAATGTTGAAATAAATGAAAAAAATAATGAAATTAGAAATAATAATGCTACCTCATCACAACAACCAAGACAAAACAGACCCCCTCAAAATAATAATTATAGACAAAATAAAAATAACAATTCAAGTTATAATAAAGAAAACAATACAACTGAATATAAAAATAATTATAAAAGAAATATTAAGCCAAATAGTAATTTTAGAAAAAATGGTAACTTCAAAAACAAAGATAACACATCTTATCAAGTTAATAAATTCATAAAACAAAATGAAAAAATACAACCTGAACAAAAAGAAACAAGAGAATATACCTCAAATTTAAATATAGATAAGAAAAAATATAATGAAAGAAATAATAACGATAATAAAAAAGAAAAACTAGACAAAAATAAATTAAGAGAAAAACATTCTAGAGTTAATGTATCTAAATTTAAAGGTATGGAAATAGATAGTTCTTCAGGTTTGATGGATTTATATACAAGAGATAGTGATTTATCAAGAAAATATACAAAGAAAAAAGACAAAAAAGCTAAAGCTGAAATGAAACAAACTAAGATTATACCAATGACTGAAGTAAAACTTCCAGAAGTAATGACTGTAAAAGAATTTGCAGAAGCTATTAAAAAGCAAGCATCAGAAGTTATCAAAAAATTATTTAATTTAGGAATTATGGCAACTGTAAATCAAGATATTGATTTTGATACAGCATATCTAGTAGCTCAAGAATTTGGAATTACAGCTGAAAAGCAAGTTGTTGTTACAGAAGAAGATATATTATTTGATGATAGTGAAGATAAAGAAGAAGATCTAGAACCAAGACCACCAATTGTTGTTGTTATGGGGCATGTTGATCATGGTAAGACATCTTTATTAGATAGACTAAGAAGTACACATGTAGTAAGTGGAGAAGCAGGAGGAATAACACAACATATAGGTGCATATAAAGTTACAATAAATGGTAGAGAGATATGTTTCTTAGATACTCCAGGTCATGAAGCTTTTACAGCAATGAGAGCAAGAGGAGCGCAAGTAACAGATATTGCAATTATTGTTGTTGCAGCTGATGATGGAATAAAACCACAAACAATTGAAGCAATAGATCATGCAAAAGCAGCTGGTGTTTCAATAGTTGTTGCAATAAATAAAATTGATAAACCAACAGCTAATGTAGAGAGAGTTAAACAAGAATTATTAGAAACAGGTCTTGTACCAGAAGAATGGGGCGGTGACACAATTTGTGTTCCAATATCTGCTATGACAGGTGAAGGTATAGAGAACTTACTAGAAATGCTTTTACTTGTTGCTGACATGAAAGATTTAAAAGCAAATCCAAATAAACAATCAAAAGGTACAGTTCTTGAAGCAAGACTTGATAAAACAAAAGGTACGGTTGCATCTTTACTTATTCAAAGAGGTACATTAAATGTAGGAGATACAATAGTATGTGGAGATATTATAGCAAAAATTCGTGCTATGAAAGATGATAAAGGTAAACGTGTTAAAAGTGCTGGTCCATCAACTCCTGTTGAAGTATTAGGATTTCCACATGTACCACAAACTGGCGATGTGTTCTATGAAGTAGAAAATGAAAAAGTTGCTAAGCAATTAGTACAAAAAAGAATAGCTGATGAACGTCGTAATTTAATAAGACAAAGTACAAAACTTACTCTTGATGACTTATTTGGTCAAATAAAAGATGGAAAAATAAAAGATTTAAATATAATTATAAAAGCAGATGTTCAAGGTTCTGTTGAAGCATTAAAAGAATCTTTAGAAAAGTTATCTAATGATGAAGTAAGAGTTAAAATATTACATGCATCAACAGGTGGAATAAAAGAAAGTGATGTAACTCTTGCAAGTGTATCAAATGCTATTATAATAGGATTTAATGTAAGACCTGAAAATGTTGCTGAAATGCAAGCTAAAAAAGAAAAAGTTGATATGAGACTATATTCTGTAATTTATGATGCAATTAATGATGTAGAAGATGCTTTAAAAGGTCTTGCACCAAAGAAATATACAGAAGTTAAATATGGTGTCGCTGAAGTAAGAAAAATCTTTAAAATTACAAATGTTGGTATTGTTGCAGGTTGCTACGTAAAATCTGGTAAAATTAAACGTGGTGCAATGGTAAGACTAGTAAGAGATTCAATAGTACTTCTAGAAATTAAAATTGATTCATTAAAAAGAGAAAAAGATGATGTAAAAGAAGTAGCAGAAGGCTATGAATGTGGTATAAAATTACAAAACTTTAGTGATATAAAAGAAGGAGACATTTTTGAATGTTTCGAAATGGTTGAAGAAAAGAGTGTGTAAACTATGCAAAGACATGAAAGATTAGAACAAGATGTAAAAGTAGCTCTAAGTAATATTATAACTTATGAAGTAAAAAATCCATCAGTTACAGGTCTTATATCTGTAACTGATGTAAAAATTACACCAGATCAAAAATATGCAAAAATATATATTAGTATATATGGAAAGAAAAATAAAGAAAAAGTAATTGAAGCATTAAAAAAATCAAGTGGATATATAAGAAGTTCACTTGGAAGTAAAGTACGTATGAGAAATGTACCTGCTTTAACATTTGTATTAGATGACTCTATGGAATATGGAGAACATATGGACAAAGTAATTAATGAAGTTATAAAAAAAGATAACGAAAGTAAAACTTAAAAGTTAGGATGTGATAGTATGTTTGAAAAAGCAAAAGAAATAATAAATTCTTCAAAAGATATATATATAGTAGGTCATATAAATCCAGATGGAGATTCTATTGGTTCTGCTTTTGCTCTTTATTACTCTTTAAAAGAACTAGGTAAAAATGTAAATGTTATAATGAAAAAACATTCAGATTCTTTTTCATTTTTACCAGGAATAGAGAATATAGTTGATCATGTGGATAAAAATGAATATGATTTGTTAATATGTGTAGATTCTTCTCAAAAATCAAGACTTGATATATCTGATGAAGATTTTAATAAAGCAAAACATACTATTTTAATCGATCATCACAGAAAAGCTGAAACAGAAGATAATAATTATTGCAACCTATGCTTTGTTGATGTGAATCTTCCAGCTGCATGTCAAATAGTATATAATTTTATAAAAAAATTAAATTTACCATTTAATATAAATTCAGCAACATATATCTATACAGGGCTTATGACAGATACAGGTAGTTTTAATTATTCTTCTACTACACCTGAAACTCTAAGAATAGCAGCAGATTTAGTAGAAATGGGAGTTGATTTTGCAGGAATTTGTCAAAAGTTAAATGATACTATAAAGGAAGAAAAATTAAGATTAATAGCGTATTCAATAGATAATATGGAGAGCATTTTTGACGGTAAAGTAAGATATGTATATGTAAGTTATGAAAAAATAAAATCATTAAACTTAGATGAAGAAGATGCAGAGGGAGTAACAAATTATTTAAGAAAAGTAAAAGGTACTGAAGTAGCAATATATGTAAGAGGCAGAAGTGATGGAACAAATAAAGTAAGTTTGCGTTCAGCAGGACTTGTAGATGTATCGAAAATTGCTATTTCTTTTGGTGGCGGTGGTCATCAAAGAGCAGCCGGTTATACAATGTATGAAGAAATAAATGTAGAAAAAGAAAGATTATTAAATATGATAGAGGTGATGCTTAAATGATGATGAGGCCTCAGGTTAGAAATGGAGTTTTAAATATAGATAAACCACAAGGCATAACTTCACATGATGTTGTAGATATTTTAAGAAAAGTATTTCCAAATGTTAAAATTGGACATACTGGTACTTTAGATCCTCTTGCAACTGGTGTTTTACCAATATGTATTGGTGAGGCTACAAAGCTTACAAACATTCTTACATCAGAAGATAAAGTATATGAGGTTACAATGTTACTTGGTGTTGAAACAGATACGTATGATATTACTGGAAGAATAACATTTGCTAATGTTCTTGATAAAGATGAATTTTATATAAAAGAAAGAATAAAAAGATTTATAGGAAAACAAAGTCAAATTCCACCAATGTATAGTGCTATAAGAATTGATGGGAAAAGAGCATACAGTTATGCAAGAGAAGGTAAAACTGTTGATTTAAAGCCAAGAGAAATTGAAATTTATTCTATAGAAAATATTAAAGTAGATATAAATAAAAGAAAAGTAAAATTTACTGTTGAATGCTCAAAAGGTACATATGTAAGAAGCTTAGTAAACGATATAGGAAAAAAGATTGGTTGTGGTGCTACAATGACTGATTTAAGAAGAATAAGAACTGGTAGATTTGATGAGAAACAAAGTGTAAAATTATATGATTTCTTGAAATTAGACTATGAAGAAATGATAAATAAAATCATTCCAATAGAAGAGTATTTTAAAGAATATAAAAAAGTTAATTTAGATGATGATATGTATAATAAATTTTTAAATGGAGTTAAATTTGATATAGATACACAAGATAAATTTGTAAGAATATATCAAAATAACATATTTAGAGGTCTTGGAGTTGTTGAAGACAAAATAATGAAAAGATTTTTAGTTGAGTAGTAAAAAAGTACTACTCTTTTTTTAGCTTTTATTGACAAAATCAATAATAAAGTATAAAATAATAGTGTTAAAAAGTGAGGTATATATATGAAAAATAAATATGGTATAACATTTACGGCTTTAGTAATAACAATGATAATAATTGTGATATTGTTATCTGGAATAATAATTGGATATGATAATATAAGAGAATCAACATTAAAAAGAGATTTTGCTCATGAAATATACACTATTGAAAAATTAGTTGAAGAATACGATTTTAGATATTCAAAATATCCAACAAATTCAGAAATAACTATTAATTTATCAAATGTGCCTGAAAACGAAAAATTTCAATTTCAAGGAGAACCTGGATTTGATGATGGAACAATAACTCTTAATATATTAAATTATGTAGAACTTGGAATAGAAAATTTAAACTATGGAACTGGAAAAACAAGTTTAGATTATTATGCAATATCTAAAGAAACAGGAAAAGTATATTATGCTGCAGGTGATGAAATAGGAGATAGAATATATTATACTTTAACTGATGAACTTGCTGGTCTTATAGATGTAATTCATAGTACTGATAATACATATAATAATTAGATTAAAAATAGTTTTTTATTTTAATTTTTATTAAATTCTTGATAAAAAATAATATATATGATAAAATAAGAATGTAAATCGTTGGATTTACATTTCTTCAATTTGTTTTTCAAATTGAAATGTCCTTTTTAATTAATTTTTTTATGAGTTTTTCCATAATTTATAAAAAATAAATGGAAATGCGCACTTATGGTTTATAACTATGAGTGCGTATATTTTTGTTTATATTATTGATATTAAAAAGAATATATGATAAAATATAAATGTAAATCTTAAGATTTACATTCTTCAATTTGTTTTTTTAATTGAAGCGTCCTTTTTAATCAAATTTTTCCATAATTTATAAAAATATGGAAATACGTACTTATGGTTTATAACTATGAGTGCGTATATTTTTTATTTAATAATTTTTTGTATATTAAATACTTGCAAATATCATAATAACTATTGAAAAATTTTTACACAATTTGTATAATAAAGGTATAAGTAAATAAAACGTTAAATGAAAGAGGAAGATATATGAAAAAAGGTGTTTCAATGATAGTTCTTGTTTTAACAGTTGTAGTTATGACAATTCTTATTACAACAACTACTATTTCAGTAATAAATGTAAATGAAAAAACAGAAAAAATTCGTTTTGGCGATGAATTAATGTTAGTGCAAGAATGGGTATCGTTATATAAAGTAGAAAATGGTAAATATCCAATAAGAGAAAATATGATAGATATTGAAGTTGCAAATAACGATTTATCACAATTTTCTGGAGAAACTGTAAATTCAGGAGTTGTTAGTTTAAACGAAGTAAATTTAGATTTATTTGGAAATATAGAAGTAAAATACGGTACAGGAAGTGCAAGTCCAAAAGATAAATATGTTGTTTCTACAAAAACTGGAAGAGTATATTATGCAGATGGATTAAAAGTTGGAGATATGAGATATTATACTTTAACTGAAGATTTAAAAGAATTAATTGGATATAATGATAGTAATGTAAAAGGAATGACAAAAGATGGCATTATATTTACACCTAGTACAACAGAATGGACAAATGAAGGTGTATCTGTTCAAATATCAATCCCATTAGAATATACTATTGTTAGTGTAAAACAAAAATATGGTACAACAAATACTAATATTACAAATAAACAAGTAAAAGATCAATATAATATATATACAACAGCAACAACAAAAGCAAATTTTGAAGTTATTGTTGAATACAAAAAAGATGGTTCACAAGAACAACAAATTCAAGTATTTAATATAGCAAACTATGATTCGCAAGGTCCACAAATTAAAGTGCGGGCACAACAAAATTTAAATAGTAATGCAGAAGGTAGTGAATCTAAAAGTTATATTAAAATTGAAGAATTAACTGATAATATAAGTGGAGTAAAAGAGACAAAGTATGAATATGGAAGAATAAGTGATCCATCATATTTTAAAGATAAAGGAATTATAGTAAACAATAATGTAGTAATGATTGAAAAAGAATATGATGCAATTTCAATTTGTAGTTTTGATAATGCTGGAAATGTAACACTTATACAAGTAACAGTACAAATACCAGAACAAGGAACTAAAGTTAAAGAAAATGTGGCATATAACAAACCATATATTCCGGACAACTTTACTCATATAGAAGGAACTGTAAATACTGGATATGTCATACAAGAGAATGATACTAAAAATGAATTTGTTTGGATACCAGTAAAAGATATTAATGAATATATAAGAAGATATGATACATCGAATCTAGCAACAGAAACTTTAGATAAAGCAGAATATGAAAGTGTAAAAAAATATGGAGGTTTTTATGTTGCAAGATATGAAGCTGGTGTATCTACTGTAGATGGGGATAGAGAAGGCGTACCAGTATCTAAAAGGGGAGCTACTGTTTGGACAAATATATCAGCATCAATGGCAATGTATAATTCAAAGTTAATGTATAAAGATAGAAGTGATATAGAAAGTAGAATAATTAGTTCATATATGTGGGATACAATTGCTAATTGGTTTGAACAAAGTGGATATGATATAGAAAATTTAAGTAGATATGGAAATGTAAATAATCCTGGTGGGATGAAGCTTGCTGGTTCAAATGAAAATTGGAAAATTAATAATATTTATGATATTGTTGGAAATGTTTGGGAATTTACTTCTGAAAAATTAGTAACTGGAGGAAATAATAATTATACGTATAGAGGGTTTAGTACTCAAGATAGCTACTTAAATATGGTTGATCGTGGTAGAGATCAAAGTTTCGCAAAAAGTCTATATATTTCATTTAGAACAGCATTACTTATAAAATAAAATAGAAAAACTCACACAAAATTAATCTGTGTGAGTTTATTTTCTGTTAAAAAAAATAGTTTTGGGTTGTAAATAATTATTTTCATCATATACATATACATTATATTTTGAAATATACATTGATGAATATTGTGGAAAATTACAATTAAATACATTTGTCTCTTTTGCTACTTGTGTTAATAATGAATCTGGTGATTTACTAACTCCGATAGTTAAATGATCATCTTTTTCAACATAGTAATATATTAGTTTAGCAAGTTTTTTTTCGAAATCTTCAATATTTTTCTCTGTTAATAAGTATTGAGAATTTTGTATAATATTAGATTCTTTTTCTTTATTTAAGTTAAAATATTCAGGTAAATTTAGTAAACGTAGTTTATCTGCCCACCATACTGCAGCAATCTCATAATATTTCATATATAGTCCCTCCTTAAAAATTTCTTTAGAGTATATAGCACAATTGTACCTTTAATTATTTACAAACATATTATATCATATTTTACATAAAGTAACAATAAAACTGGAAAAATAATTTTAGCAACTCAATTAAAATTTATAAATTATTTGTTGAAAATGTTTTTAATATATGCTATTATATAGATAAAATGGAGAGGTTTAAATATGAATAAAAAAGGTTTTTCAATGGTAGCACTAGCTGCTTCTTTGACAATAGTTATGATACTTTTAACAACTGTCACTATATCTGTTGTAAACTCATTAAATAATTCAAGAAAAGTACAGTTTGCACTTGAAATTAATTCAATAGAAGCAAGTATAAATACATATTATGTAGCAAATGGAGAATATCCAACAGGAAGTAGTGTAGCTCTAGATTTAACAGGAATAGATAGTTATAAAGATCAAATACTTGCAAATGGAGAAGTACCAACATCTGATAATAAAGTTATATTATATGAAATAGATTACAGTAAAATTGGAAACTTAACTACAAATTTAGGAAATGGTAAAAATGGAGAAAATGATATATATGCTCTTTCTCAAGAGACTGGTAGAGTATATTATTTGCAAGGTCTTAAAATAGGAAGTGAAGTATATTTTACATTAACAGAAGATTTAAAAAATGTTTTATCACAAGAAAGAAATGGCGATATATTTGAACCAAATAATGCAATAATATTCTTACCAAGTACTAAAGAGTGGACAAATGAAGAAATATCAGTTACTGTAAAAGTTCCAAAAGATTATATTATAAATAGTATAAATGCAACTAAAACAGGTAGTGATAATAATTATAACTTGTATGAAGCAAAAGGTACATCAAACTTTAATATAGAAATAAAATATACAACTGATGAAGATACTACAAATGTTAAAGTAGCAAATTATGCGGTAACAAATTTTGATAATGTAAAACCAAAACTTGTAATAGATAATAATATAAATGAAATTGTAGATGAAACAACAGATGCAGGATTTATAAATATAACTGAAAGAAGTGATTCTATAAGTGGAGTTAAATTTGTAAAATTTGAAGAAGGAAATATCAAAGAAGATGAAGCTTATGAATACTTCCAAAATAATGGTAAGTTAGTCGAAGAAAATACAATTGTATTTAGTGAAAAAGCTGATACTTTAACTGTATATATACAAGATAATGCAGGTAACTTCGATGTTGAATATATAAATGTTTGGTATAGTAATGATGGATTACTTTTAAATTTTGATGCAAGACGTAATATTGGTGATACATATAGTTCTTCTACTACAACTTGGAAAGATATAAGCGGAAATAATAATGATTTGAAACTTGTAGGAAGGGTTACTTGGTCAGATTATAGTTTAGTATTATCTGGACTTGAAAAAGCAGAAGTTTCTAATATAGCTCCAAAATTTGTAACTATAGAGACAACAATGTCTTTAACTGAATCTAGGTCAAGTGTAATAGGATCAAATCTAGGTCTCTTTAAAATTATAAATGAACAAGGCGATGGAATACAAATAAGTATATCACCTAAAAATATGGAATGTATTATAATATATGATATTGGATATAATACTTATAGTGATTCATTCTCTATTAGTTTTACAGATAAACAATATATTGCAACTACTTATGATGGAAAAGTTATCAAGATGTTTTTAAATGGAAATTTAGTAAAAAGTATAAATGTTTCAGGATTTGTAAATTATAATTCAGATACTGCTAATTTATATATAGGTAATTTTGGAAATTTATATAATTTACGTGTATATGATAGAGCTTTGGACGATGAAGAAATAAAAACAAATTATAATTTTGATAATACAAGATATAAAATAAATTAATAGTAACTGTTTTATAGATATAGACTTTTAAAGTTTATATCTATTTTTTCTCTTACATTAATGTAAGTTTGTATAACAAGTGTTTATAAATTAAGGGATATAAAAGATAAATTTTACATAAAATCATGAAATTCTTTAAGAATATCATATAAAATATTGACATAAAGTATAATAGATAGTATAATATTAAAAGTAGAATTTTATCAAAAAGGGTGGAAAAATGTTAGTAGAAATTATTAAATTTATATTAAAAGTTTTGTATTATATTGTTGATATAGCAGTAGTTGGCTATGCAATATATTACATTGTAACAGGAATATTTGCTTTTTTCAATAAAAGAAATGTTATTAGAAAGTATAGGCCAAGATATAAAATTGCAGTTTTAATTGCAGCAAGAAATGAAGGAAAAGTTATAGGAAATTTGCTTGATAGTTTAAATAAACAAAACTATCCAAAAGATTTATATGATGTTTTTGTAATTCCTAATAACTGTACAGATAATACTGAAGAAGTTGCAAAACAAAAAGGTGCAAAAGTTATTAATTGTACTGTTCCTGTTAAATGTAAAGGTGATGTTTTAAAATTTACATTTGAATATATGAATAATAATTATCCAGAGTATGAAGCTTATGCAATATTTGATGCAGATAATATTGTACATCCTGATTATGTAAGAAGAATGAATGATGCTTTATGTGCAGGTTATAAAGTAGCACAAGGATATAGAGATAGTAAAAATCCACAAGATAGTTGGATATCTAGCTGTTATTCACTATTTTACTGGGTACAAAATTATTTCTTTAACCAAGCAAGAATGAATATGGGATGGTCATCATCTATAAATGGTACTGGTTTTATAATATCAAAAGAAGTAATTGATAAACATGGATTTAATACATTTACAATGACTGAAGATATAGAATTTGCTGCACAATGTGCATTAAACGATGAAAAAATAGCATTTGTAAAAGATGCAATAACTTATGATGAACAACCATTATCATTTACACAATCTTGGAAACAAAGAAAACGTTGGTCTGTTGGAACATTACAATGTTTAGGCTATTATTCACCAAGACTTCTTATTACAGGTATAAAGAAAAAAATACCACAAGCTATTGATATGTCGCTTTTCTATTTAGCACCGGTTATTCAACTTTTTGCTTGTATATTAATACTTATGCTTATGGTATATTCTCATATAGGTATAGAAGTATCAGATGTAGTAAAATTAATGTATGATAACAAGATATTCTCAGTAATATTAGGATATGTAGCAGGAGTTGTAATTGCACTATACATAGTAATGAAAGAACGTAAAAAAATTGGAAAAACAATAAAAGGAATACTAACATTATCATTTTTCATGTTAACATGGGTTCCAATTAATGCTTTATGTTTGGTAAAAAAAGATCATAAGTGGGAACCAATTGAACATAATAGAACTGTAGATATTGATAGCATAGTAGATTCAAGTAATAATTAACCTAGGAAATATATTCCTAGGTATTTTTTTTATCTATTTTTATTAAAATATTCTTCAAATTCTTTTTTTTGTATTGGTTTAGAATAATAATAACCTTGTATCATATCACATTTTAATTTTTTTAAGAAGTCAACTTGTTCTTTTTTCTCTACACCTTCTGTTATTGTTTTTACACCCAAATGTTTAGCAATAGACATTATATAATTAATTATGTTTTTATCACTATTAAGATTTGCTTTATCAATAAATACTTTATCTATTTTTATAATATCAATTGGCATACTTTGTAACATACTTAAAGAAGAATAACCAGTTCCAAAATCGTCAATTGAAACTATAAATCCGCTATCTTTAATTTTTTGAAGAATTTTAATAGTATCTATGTTTTCTTCAATAGTTGCGCTTTCTGTTATTTCTAAATCTATATTTTTTCTATCAATTTTATATTTATCAACTATTTTTATATAATCTTCAATAAAATCTTCTTTAATAAAATGTTCTTTTGATACATTTATAGAAATTGTTGGTACAAAATTATATTTTTCTTTCCAGTATGCCATATCTTTACATACACATTCAAACATGTATAAATCTAATTTAATAATAAATTTATTTTTTTCAAATAGAGGAATAAATTTATTAGGAGGTATTATTTTGTCATCTTTATACCATCTAACTAAAGCTTCTGCACCAGCAAATTTTTCATTTTTTACAAATGTTTTTGGTTGATATACAACTTTAAATTCGTGATTTTTAATTGCAGCTTCCATACTTGATTCTATTTTTTGTTCATCTATAAGAGTACTTTCTAATATATCATCAAATATATAATAGTTCTTATCATATTGTCCTTTAATCTTAGCACGAGCCATAGTTGCTTTATCTAAAACTTTATTTATATCATTATCTTCTTGAGTTATTTTATATATTCCAATAGCTAAATTTAAATGTATATTTTCATTATTAACTGTTATATTTGATATATTTGTATATATTTTATCCATAAAATTATTTATATCTTGTCTATAACTAAATATTGATACAAATACATCATTACCTAGTCTACATGTAATATTATCAAGTGGTAAAATATTTATTAATTTTTCAGCTAAAACTTTTAAAATATTACTACAAAATTCGTATCCATATATATTATTTAAAGCCTTAAATTTGTTTATATCAAGTGATATTATATATTTGTTTTTTACGGCATTTTTAAGATAAATATCACCTTTTTCTTTAAAGAAACTTTCGTTACCAAGTAAAGTAATTTTATCAATATATGCAAGATTATATAGTTTTTCATTTTTCTTTTTATTTGAAACATCAATATATATTGAAATGCTTGTGATTATAAATATGATTAAAATACAAACTATAAATGATATAAGTAAAAAAAGGTTAGTTTCTTTTGCTATTATTGTATCAGGAGCTATTGTTACTACATACCAATTATTAGTATCTATTGGTTCATAATTTATAAAATACTTATTATTAGCGGTCTTAATATAAAAATTACCAGATAAATTGTTTTTAATATTATTTTTCATTTCATTTATATTATTAATATTGATATCTTCATCTAAAATCTCAGTGTTATTTATATCAAATATGTTTTTATTATCTACAAGTGTTTGTGTATCAACACCAAATGAGTCTATTATAATATCTCCATTATTATTTATTAAATATGTTCCACCTTTTCCATTAAAAACTTCTTTAGATAATATATTTTTGTATTCTTCTGTTTTTATAGTCGCAAAAATAACAACTTCTCTTCCAGATAAACTAAATTTCTTTGAATAAATATTTACTTGGAAATTTGATACTACACTTGGTCTATTCTCAGATAAATATACTTCATCTTGCGCAAAAAACTCTTCTATTTTAGGATAATTTGAAATTAAAAGTCCATCATTTGTGATTCCATTTCCATTTTTATCTAAAATGGCAAGACGATTAAAGTGATAATCTTCCATATCTTTTTTAAATCTATTAAAAATCTGTTCTGGTGATTGGAAGTTTGCATCTGTTATGCTGTCAATCATTTGACTTACATATTTTTTTTGATTTGATATTATTAAATTTAATTTATCGGCATTTTGTGTTCCAATTTCATTTAAGCTTGTATATATATTGTCCAAAGTCAGATTTCTAATATATGTTAGATAAATTACGGAAATTAAAATTAATAACAAAAATATAATTAATATTAACCAAAGTTTTAATTTGTAATTTTTTTTATAACTTAATTTTTTTCTAAGTAAACTTTTCATATGCACCTCTTAATACATAAATACATATATAAACTTATCATAAATACAAAGTTTTTTCAATAAATAGAACAATATTTGACAACTTTGTTATAATTATAAAAAAAGTTTGTTATCTTTACTTTTTTATCATCGTTATATGTTGTAAGAAGGAGGAATTGTATGTGAGTATTGATGAAATGATAGATAAATATAGCAAGCTAGTATATAAAATATGTTACGATATGCTCATAAATTCCTTTGATGCAGAAGATATAACACAAGAAGTATATATTAGTTTTTATAAACATTTTGATGAATATGGAAAGTTACAAGAAAATGAAATAAAAAATATTTTATGTAAGATAGCATTAAATAAATGTAAGGATGTATTAAAAAGTAAAGCAAAAAAAATTGAAAATATGACAACTGATAATATTCTATATTTAGAAAATTATATTATGCCAAATAAAATGGAAGATGAAATACTTGAAAAAGAGAAAAAAGAAAATATTATAAAATTAATTAAAGATATTAAAGAGCCATATAGTAATATATTATATTTGTACTATATTAAACAAAATAGCTTGGATGAAATATCAGAAAATTTAGGAATAAAAAAACAAACTCTTAAAATGCAAATATATAGAGCAAAAAAATTATTAAAAGAAAAAATTGAAAGTATTGGAGGTGTAAGTATACTATGATGGATAAATATGAAATGAATAAAAAAATACATGAAATAGATAATTTACTTTCAAATGAAGATGAAATGTTAAAATATATTGAAAGTATAGAACAAAAACAAATAAAAGTACCAAAAGATTTAAAAGAAGGTATTAAAAGATCTATAAATGAAGTAAAAATAAAAAGAAAGATAAATTATTTAGATATATTAAAAATAGTTGCTTGCACATTATTTGCACTTATTATATATGAAGCATCACTTTCAAAAAACATATATGGTATGAATGATAAAAAACAGATTGAGGCAGAGGAAACAAAAATAGAACATACCATAGATAAGATACAAGATATATCAAATAATGTTAAAGATTTCTTTATGAAACCATTAAATATAAAAGGAGGAAAATAATATGAAGAAAAACTTACTATTTACTTTTTGCTTTAGTTTTATACCAGGAGCAGGGCAAATGTATCAAGGATATATGAAAAGAGGTGTATCTATAATGAGTATTGCTGCATTATTTTTTATGATAGCAGTAATGCTTGGAACACCAATATTTATATTTCCATTTTTAGTAATATATGCATATAGTTTCTTTGATACATTTAATATACGAAATAGAATAATACAAAATGAACCTCATAAGGATGATTATATATGGAATAGCTTAGAATTAGACGGGATTATAAATAAATTAAATAATAAGAAAAAACAAAAAATAATTGGTTATATTTTAATAATATTTGGTGCATATTTGATATTCCAAAATATATTATTAGAACTAATATATGATTTAGAATTATACTTCTTGTATAGTATATTTAATACATTACTTCACTACTTAGCACCAATAATTATAGCTGCACTTTGTATATATATAGGTGTAAAATTAATAAACAAAAGTCGTTAGGAGGTTTAATACATGGAAAATGAAAATATAAAAGTTGAAGATAAAAATATTAAAGAAAATATGACAAAAACAGTAAAACTAAAAGTTGGAAGATACACTTTTGGTGTATTCTTAATTATATTTGGACTTGCATTTATTCTAGATTATATATTTAAATTAAATGTATTAAAATATTTAATAAATTTATGGCCTCTATTATTTATTTCACTTGGAGTTGAAACATTATATTTAAATAAAAAAGCAAATGGAAATTTAAAATATGATATTGCTGGTGGATTTTGGACTGCACTACTTATTATATTTGGAATTTGTATAGGAGCTGTAAGCTATGCTTTTAATAACTTTTTAAATGAAGAAAATATAAAACAATATATTGTTTCACAAAATTATAATACTAATTTTAATACATATTATGATAATAATTTAGTTATAAAAAATGTAGGAGGTGAGAAAGTAAAGGTAAAATTAGTAGAAGATGAAAATTACGAAATCTCGAAAATATATATAAAAGAAAATTATAACAAAGATAAAATTGATCAAAATAATGTCTTTGATATAATGAATTCTTTAAATAGTTATATGGATTATGATAGATTTGATGATACAAATCAAAATTATATAATCACATTTTTAGATGATAGTGAGTATATTGATAATGTTGAAATAACAATACTTACAAATGATACATCTAAAATAAAATTAGATAGTAATATTGAAAAAGAGTAATTTTAATTACTCTTTTTTTATATAAATATAACTGGTTATAGGTTACATAATATTTACAATAGCTATAAAATATGATATAATATAAAGGTATAAAAAAATAATAATGACTTAAAGACATAGGAGGAATTAACATGAAAGAGATTATAAGTCATAAGTTACCAAAAGTAATTGAAATTGGGAAAGTATACACTTGGGAAGAAGTTAAAATTATATTGGATAAAAATAATTTAAATAAAGTTTTAAAAATTAAACCATATTTAAAAACAAAAGATACAATCTATGTAACTTTAGTAAGATTAGAAGAAAATGTTCCAATTAATTTAAATTTAGAACCAGGAGAAAAAGTTTCTTCATTTAAAATCTATAAAATTAAAGAAGCTTTTAATGATAATGAATTTTTGTTAATTCAGTATCAAAAACATTGTGTAAGCAAAATAAAAAAGATATATAAATATCAAATATCTTTTTTACAAAATGACAAAAAATATGTATTAAAGAAATTAAAAGAAAAAAATTAGTTAATTTTTATTAACTAATTTTTTTGCTTAAAGACTAAAATATATAAATATATATGAAATTAAAGATATAACACCAGCTGTTGTTACAGAAGATGCAAATAGTTTTAATTTTGTTGCTTTAAGAAGTAATATTCCAAAAAATATTATCGTTATTCCAAGTATTAAAGAGATAGTTAAAAATAATTTTGAAAAATCTTCTTTTTCTTCTTGCATCAAAGTTTGATAAGCTTCGGCAAAATTAGTAATTCCATCTTTTACTTCATCATCAACATTTTCATCTGCTATTATATTTTCAACATATCCATATGGACCGGAAAAATGAGAGTCTTCAACTTTTATTAAATGTGTATTATCAGAAGTTATTTTATGTACATATAGTGGAATTCCTGCAGTAATTACTAAAATTAAAAATGTAATTAATATAAACTTTAAAACTTTCATATAATCACCTCAAAAGTATTTTAATATATATATCAAAAATTATCAATAATTATTGATTAACGAAAGATATTTTTTGATAAAAGATAATTTATATAGTATAATTTAAATATGGATGTGAGTTTATATGGAAATAGTTAAGGTAGAAAATTTAAACAAAATATATGGAACAAATGAAAATAAAGTTATAGCTTTAGATGATATTAATTTTAGTATTGATAAAGGAGATTTTGTCGTAATACTTGGTGCTAGTGGAAGTGGAAAGTCAACATTACTTCATTTACTTGGTGGTGTTGATAGACCAACAAAAGGAAAAGTGCATATAGATGGAGTTGATATTTTTAGTTTAAATGATGATGAGTTAGCTATATTTAGAAGAAAAAATGTAGGTCTTATTTATCAATTCTTTAATTTAATTCCTATTTTAAATGTTGCCGAAAATATTTCTTTACCTGCAGATTTAGATAAAAGAAATATAGATAAAAAAGAAATGGATAATTTACTTAATATGGTAGGATTAGAAAAAAGAAAAGATCATTTACCAAGTCAGTTGTCTGGTGGACAAGAACAAAGAGTAGCAATTGCAAGAGCTTTAGTAAATAAACCAGCGTTAATACTTGCAGATGAACCAACAGGTAATTTAGATTCTAATACTACTAAGGAAATTTTAGAATTATTTAAGATGTGTAATGAAAAATATAATCAAACACTAGTTATAATTACTCATAATTTGGAAGTTGCAAAAATTGCCAAAAGAATTATAAAACTTAAGGATGGAAAAATTATAAGTGATGAAAGGAAATAATATGAATATTTTAAAAACATATATTATAAAAGATATAAAATTAAATCCTAAAAAATCTATTTTTTCATTTATTAGTGTTTTGCTTTTTACTTTCATTATATCTTGTATACTTATAATTTCTGTAAGTATATATAATACATTTTTAGAAAATGCTAAAAATACAAATGGTAATTATCATGCAACATTTTTTTATGTAGATAATAAATATAAAGATTTAATCATAAATAATGAAAATATAGATAGTGTGTTTGTTACTTCTGAACTCGGTTATGTTGATTTGGAAGAAAGTAAAGGAAGAAACTTTTTAAATATAATGGCTTTTGATGATAATGCATTAAAAAATTATGGACTTGTGTTAAAAGAAGGAAGAAAGCCAACAAACTCTAATGAAATTGTAATCTCAGAGCAAGTATATTTAAATGGTGAAGTAAGTTTTAAAGTTGGACAAACTGTAACTTTTGATATTAATAAATTGGTATCAAAAGAAGGAAATGTTTTAAATCAAAGTGTAACATATTTAAAAAGTATGCTTACGGATGGGAAAATACATAAAGAATTTTTATGTACTAAAGAATATAAAGTGGTAGGAATTTTAAAAAGACCAAATGAAATTATTGAGCCATACAAAGCAGCTGGATATACCGCAATTACTTGCTTAGATAATATAGATGGAGTAGCTTCGTATTCTGTTAGATTTAAAAGTATAAAAGATATAGAAAATATATGTGATAATATATCAGACAAGATAAATTGTACGTATAAATTGAATAATGAAGTACTTGGTTTTGAGGGTGCAACAAATACATTTAATTTTGCTATTTTTGCAAGTATTTTAGTTGGTATAGTAATAATTATAATATTGATATGTAGTATAGTAATTACAAGAAGTAGTTTTTCTATGCTTGTATCACAAAAAATAAAACAATATAGTATTTTAAATTGTATTGGTGCAACTAAAAAACAAATAAAAAAAATTGCGTTTTATGAAAATTTAATTTTAACTATATTTGGAATTTTATTTGGTATTTTACTTTCAATATTAATAAGTTATATTTTAGTTATTTTACTTAATAATTATATAATTAAAAATAGTATATATAATAATATAAATATAACATATAAGTTACCAGTTTGGATTATATTTTTGAGTGCTTTTTTATCGTATATAACGGCATATATATCAAATTTAAACTCCATAAAAAAAATAAATAAAGTAACACCAATAAATGGTGTGATTCAAAATGAAAAAATAAATATTGATACAAAAGATTTAAAATATAGTAAAGTTATAAAAAAGATATTTGGAATAGGAGGATTAATATCATATAAAAATATATGTAGAAATAAAACTAAGTATAAAATAATAGTTGTTAATTTAGTATTAAGTATAGCACTATTTATAGGAATAACTTCATTTGTTAAATATTCAAATGATTTAACATCAAAATATTATGAAAATATAAAATTTAATGTTCTCGTTGGATACAAAACTTTTGAAAATGAAGATGAAAAATTTGAAACCTTACAAAGTATAGCTGATATGAGTGAAGTTGATAGTTATACGATAGGAAGATATATAAATGGTGTTATAGATTTAAAAAAATATGTAAAAGATGAAAATATGGATATATATTTAAATATGTGTAGTTATTCAAATGGAAGAATGAGTGAAGCTTTTACTGTATTAGGAGAAGATGAATATTTACGATATATTAATTCATTAGGACTTGATTATGATACTTGTAAAAATAAAATAATACTAGTAGATGATATAAGAACATATGTAAGTGTAAAAAATAAAAAAATAAAACTTGTTGATTTAAATGTAGGTGATGAATTATTAGTAACACTCCCAGATGAAAATAACAAAACTATTAATTTAGAAATTGTTGCTAAAACAGATAAATCTCCTATGGGCTTTGAAAATTCTACATCTAGAATTGGCAGATTTATAATATCAGATGAACTATTAAAAAAAATTGCAAATAATTATAGAGTATGGTTTTTGGCATTAAAAACAAATGATGCAGATAATTTTTGTAAAACTATAGAAAGAAAATATGATATTTTATTACCAAGAAATTATGAGGCTGAATTAGAAAAAGAAAATCAAACAAAAACAATTATATCTTTTATACTTTATGGAATAACAGTTATAATATCAGTAATTGGAATATGCAATATTGTTAATATATTATCGTCAAGTATAAATTTAAGAAAAAAAGAATTTTCTATACTTCTATCAATTGGTATGACAAAAAAACAATTTTATAATATGATAAAATTAGAAAGTATATTTTTAACTTTAAAATCAATTTTTTATGGAACTATATTTGGATTTATTATCACATGTATAATATATTATTTTGTAAATTTTATTGATGTAACTCAATTTATGTTTCCAATTTTAGAAGTTGTAATTATTAGTATATCTATATTTTTAATAATATATTTTATTATGTATTATAATTTAAAGAAAATTTTATCTGAAAATATAATTGAAAATACAAAAAATGAAAATATTTAAAATCATTTTAAATGTTAAAGAAGTCTTGAAATATTTTTTATTTCAAGACCTCTTTAATGTCTATTATAAATAATAATAAAGAGAGGTGTAACCATGTATATCCAGTTCTTTGAATAATAATATAATTTAATTTACAAATGTCATGTTAGGATATATCTTTTTCATTTTTTCATCATTAAAATATTTATCAAAGAAGTTATCTAAAAAGTTTTGAGCTGGTACATTTTCATGTCTTTGATTATATCTATTTGTAGCAAGTGCTGAGAAAATACAGTCAAAAGATACGATAACTATTAATATATAAGTTATAATTCTAAGTACTTTTCCATCTACTTTATTAAATAAATTAATAAATAAAGGATATATGAATTTAACCCATAATATTCCAAGAATTCCCCAAAATATACAATAAATAAAACTTGTTCTATCTAAAATTCCAAGTACATCTTTTCCGTATTGCCAAGAAATAGTACCAAAAATCATTTCTTGCATAAAACTACATACATATTCAAAGATACCACCAATAAACATACTTGATACAAAAACAGCAAGACTTCCTTTTTTATATAAAGGTATTACAAGTACTGTAAATAATACAGCTCCAACACCATATATTGGATTTAGCGGTTCTAGTATTAATGCGGTTCTACTTTCAAAATATCCTCTTTGAAAATAACAGAAAAATGTCTCTAGTACAACACCTATAAAGCAAGCTAAAAAGAATATCCAAAATAATTGTATAAAATATTTTTTGTCTAATTTAATATTATCATAATCAAAGTCTTTGAAAATAGATTTTATCTTATTGTTTTCTTTATCTTTTTTATTTTTATTTTCCGTTTCATTATTGTCTTTTTTTAAGTTGTTTTTTATGTCTTTTTTCATAAATATCTCCTTTTTTTGAAATATATTATCATTTTTTTGTCGATATTGCAAGTAATTTAAAATATAATATACAAATTTACATAAATATTTGATGAAATATCTAACATTAATAATATTTGTTACTTTTTTGTAATTTAATTCGTTATATGGTATAATGTGAAAAAGGAGACGTTTTTATGTATAATGTGTTTATTGTAGAAGATGATAAAAAAATACGTGATGAATTAGAAATTTTTTTAAGAAATAATGGATATAATGTAACTACTATATCAGATTTTAATGATGTAGTAGAAAAGGTAATAAATAGTAAAATCGATTTATTACTTTTAGATATAAATTTACCGCAAAATGATGGATATTTTATTTGTAAACAAATAAGGAAAAAATCAGATGTACCAATTATTATTGTAACAAGTAAAAATAGTGATATAGATGAATTAATGAGTATTAATTTTGGTGCAGATGATTTTATAACAAAGCCATATAATTTGCAAATATTACTTGCAAGAATGGAATCATTACTAAAAAGGGCAAATAAAGATACAAAGATAAAAAATATATTAGAATATAATGGTCTTGAAGTTGATATGTCAAAAAGTATAATGAAATATAACGATAATGTATTAGAACTTACTAAAAATGAACTAAAGTGCATAACTTATCTTATAAAAAATAAAGGTTCAATTGTATCAAGAGAAGATTTAATGACATATCTTTGGGATAGTGAAATGTTTGTAGACGATAACACATTAACTGTAAATATAAATAGAATTAGAAAAAAATTAGAAGAAATAGGAATTGGTGATATAATAGAAACAAAGAGAGGACAAGGTTATATTTTAAAATGAGTTTTTTTAATTTTTTAAAAGATAAATTTTTATATATTTTACTTCTTATATTTGTAATATTTACTATAGAAGTTTTTTTACTAGTATTTGAAATAAGTCTTTTTTTTAGAGTATATATTGCAGTATCATTAATATTAACATATTTCTTAATTTTGTTTTTAGAATATCATAAAAAGAAAAGTTTTTATGATAACTTATATAAAAATTTAGATAAATTAGATGAAAAATATCTAATAACTGAAATTAGTCAATCACCAGATTTTTTAGAAGGTCAGATTTTTATAGATGTTTTACGTGATATAAATAAATCAATGACTGAAAATGTTAATAAATATAAGTATTTACAACAAGATTATAAAGAATATATTCAGCTTTGGATACATGATATAAAAATACCAATTTCGGCTGGTAAAATGGTAATAGAAAATAATAAAAATAAAGTTACTTTAAGTATAGAAGAGGAATTAGATAAAATAGAAGATTATGTTGAACAAGTGTTATATTATGCAAGAAGCAATGATGTATATAAAGATTATATTGTAAAGAAAACAAATTTAAAAGATGTAGTTAATTTTGTAATAAAGAAAAATAAAAAAGATTTTATTACAAATAAGATAAAATTAGAATTAAAAGATTTAGATATAGTTGTAAGAACTGATTCAAAATGGCTTACTTATACATTAAATCAGATAATTGTAAATAGTATAAAGTATAGAAATAATGAAAATCCAGAAATAAAGGTTTATACTAAAAATAATAAAGATAGTATAAGTATAATTATTTATGATAATGGAATTGGAATAGCCAAAAATGATCTAAATAGAGTTTTTGATAAAGGTTTTACAGGTGACAATGGTAGAAAATATGAAAAATCAACTGGGATGGGACTATATCTTGTAAAAAGATTACTTTTAAAATTAGGTTATGATATTAAAATAACTTCAAAAAAAGATGAATATACATGTGTTGAAATTGTAATTACAAACAATAGTTTTATAAGTGATGTAATGTAGTAAAATAAGTTATATAGTTTAAAATATGATTTTAACATAAAATAAAAATATTATACAAATAACATAATAAAACTTTTTATAAAGTTGGAGGATATAAAATGACATTAAAAGAAAAATTCTTAAATATAAAATATTTAAATGAACTTTCAAATGATGAAATTGTTGAATTAATAAATGTCTATTTTATTGAAAATAAAGATAAAGAAGTATTCAAACATTATAATAAAATAACTAAAGGTTATGATTATAAAAAGTCTAAAGAAATACTAGATAGGGAACTAGAACATGGATTTGAAATACCATGGTTATTAAGAAAAGAGAAATTTAATTAGAGTTATAGAAAAAATCTATAGCTTTTTTTTACTTACAAATCTGTAAGTTTTGTGTAAGTTAAATCTATTGTACTTGAGGTATCATTTAAGTATAATATAAACAGAAAGGATGATTTAAATGGAAGTTTTAAAAGTAAAAAATATTGAAAAATATTATGGAAGTAGATCAAATCTAACCAAGGCAATAGATGATATTAGCTTTAGTATACAAGAAGGGGAATTTGTTGGAATTATGGGGGCAAGTGGTAGTGGAAAAACTACACTATTAAATGTAATATCAACAATTGATAGAGTAACTGCAGGTCACATATTTGTAAATGATGAAGATATAACAAAATTAAAAGGAAATAGTTTAAATAAATTTAGAAGAGAAAAATTAGGATTTATATTTCAGGATTTTAATTTGTTAGATACTTTAACAGCATATGAAAATATAGCACTTGCATTATCAATTCAAAAAGTAAAACCAAAAGAAATAGAGAAAAAAGTAATTGATGTAGCTAAAAAATTAGAAATAGAAAATATTTTAGATAAATATCCATATCAAATATCTGGTGGACAAAAACAAAGAGTAGCATCAGCAAGAGCAATTATTACAAATCCAAAATTAATTTTAGCAGATGAACCAACAGGTGCTCTAGATTCAAAATCAGCAAGAAAATTACTTGAAAGTTTTGAATCATTAAATAAAGAATATAGGGCAACAATTCTTATGGTTACACATGATGCTTTTACAGCTAGCTATGCAGATAGAATTTTATTTATAAAAGATGGAAAAATTTTTAATGAGCTTGTAAAAGGAGATGACTCAAGAAAAGATTTCTTTGATAAAATCATAGATGTTGTAACTTTACTTGGGGGTGACTTAAATGACGCTCTTTAAAATATCTTTGCAAAACATAAAAAAAAGTTTTAAAGATTATACAATATACTTTTTTACATTAATACTTGGTGTAGCAATATTTTATATGTTTAACTCTTTAGATAGTCAACAAGCAATGCTTGAAGTATCACAATCAACAAGAGA
>CALWOE010000013.1 GCA_944383035.1 uncultured Clostridia bacterium | reverse complement strand
GCTTAAGCCCAGAAGTGCCAGTACAAAAGCCTTCTAGGCTTAGAGCAAACCACCAGTTTTACTGGTGGTTATGATTAACAGTAATCTATTAAAATTCATATATTATATAGAGTAGAAATACTCAAAAGAAGGAGGAAAAATGAGAAATTATAATTGTACAAAAAAATGTTGTAGTAGTACAACATGTTGTAGTTCTTCTTGTTGTTATCCACCAATTATAGATCCAACAGGAATAATTGGTCCAACTGGACCAACAGGTCCGACGGGTGCGATAGGACCAACTGGAGTAACTGGGCCAACAGGACCTACTGGTATAGGTATAACTGGACCAACGGGACCAACTGGCCCCACTGGTGCTACAGGAGAAATTGGACTAACAGTTACTGGTCCGACGGGTGCTACAGGACCTACCGGGGCAACAGGTCCAACGGGACCTACTGGTTCAGATGGAGTAACTGGACCAACTGGTCCTACTGGGGCAAATGGAATACCAGGAGTAACAGGTCCAATAGGACCAACAGGTGCAACTGGCCCAACAGGTGCTACTGGGATAACTGGACCAACCGGTCCAACGGGACCTACTGGTGTTACTGGTGAACTTGGAGAAATCGGTCCAACAGGTGTAACAGGACCAACAGGAGTAACAGGACCAACCGGGCCAACAGGACCTACTGGAGCTACAGGAATAACTGGAGTGACAGGACCAACTGGAATAGGTATAACAGGAGCAACAGGAATAACAGGACCGACAGGACCAACTGGAGCAACAGGACCTACCGGCCCGACTGGAGCAACAGGAGTGGGAATAACAGGTCCTACAGGTATTACAGGAGTAACAGGACCTACAGGAGCTACTGGCTCGACTGGAGTTACAGGAGCAACAGGTGCTACAGGACCTACCGGAGCAACAGGCCCAAGTTCAAGTGGAGTATATGCTGGATTATATAATTCAAGTTCACAACCTATATCTTTTACAGGACCATTAAATTATACTCAAATAAATTTAAATAGTAAATATCCAAATAATGGAATTACACAAAATGTTGCAAATAGTCTTACAATAAATGAACCAGGTGATTATGAAATATTATATAATGTATTTGTAACAGCAGCTAGAAGTGTAGATGTTGGAATTGCTGTAAGAAAAAATGGTACTGTTATTACTAATACTAGAGGAGTACAAAATTTAGCATTAAATGCTTCACAATATGGTGCAAGTTTTATTGGTAATAGTATTCAAACTTTAAATACAGGGGATGTTTTAGATATTGCAATACAAGTTTTAAATAATATTCCTAGTAATTTAAATTTAACTTTAAATGGTGTAGCTAATACATCACTTGTAGTAAAAAAATTAAACTAAAAAATTAAAAATTATATTGATGAAAAAGAATAATAAAGAATAATAAAGAATAAAATTTATTTTTTATTATTCTTTCTTTTTTTACATATTGTAGCAATACATTTTTTGACATTATTCTTCTTGACGAATACATTTAAACGTTATATACTATATATGTATTATATTAATACAAGGAGGAATTTTATGATTGAAATAAGATGGCATGGAAGAGGAGGTCAAGGTGCAAAAACTGCATCATTACTTCTTGCTGATATAGCTTTTAATACTGGAAAATATATTCAAGGTTTTCCAGAATATGGACCAGAAAGAATGGGAGCACCACTTACAGCATATAACAGAATAAGTGACACAAGAATTAGAATACATTCTAATATTTATGAACCAGATTATGTTGTAATAGTAGATGATACTCTAATTGGAACAATTGATGTTTTAGAAGGATTAAAAAAGGATGGAGCAATTCTTGTAAATACAAATGAGAATATTGAAGATATAAGAAAAAAATTAGGTGGATTTAGTGGAAAAATATATACTATAGATGCTACAAAAATAAGTAGAGAATATTTAAAAGCAAATTTTCCAAATACTGCACTTCTTGCAGCTATTGTTAAAATTACAGGAATAATGGGAAAAGATGAGTTAGAAAAAAATATGAAAGAAGCTTTTTTGCATAAATTTGCAAGAAAACCAGAAGTTATAGAACCTAATATGCAGGTTATAAAAAAAGCATATGATGAAGTAATAGGAGGATAATATGGATAAGAAAAATATAGGACGAGGAGCAACTATTTTAACTTCAGGAAATTCAAAAAAATTTAAAACTGGTTCTTGGAAAAATAGATATCCAAGTCATTCTAAAGAAAAATGTAAAAATTGCATGATGTGTGTTCCATACTGTCCAGAAGGATGTATAAAACAAAAAGATGGAATATTACAAGGAATGGATCTTAATTTTTGTAAAGGCTGTGGAGTCTGTGCAAATGTATGTCCATTTAAAGCAATTGAAATGAAAGAAATATAAAAAATAAGGAGATAAAATATGAAAGAAAGATTAAGTGGAAATGAAGCAGTAGCAACTGCAATGAAACAAATAAATCCAGATACAGTAGCAGCATATCCAATAACACCTTCAACAGAAGTACCACAATATTTTTCAAGCTTTGTTGCAAATGGAAGTGTTGATACAGAGTTTATACCAGTAGAAAGTGAACATAGTGCAATGTCTGCTTGTATTGGTGCTGCAGCTGCTGGTGGAAGAGTTATGAGTGCAACATCTTCTCAAGGACTTGCATATATGTTTGAAATGCTATATGTTGCATCAGGACTTAGACTTCCTATTGTACTTATTTGTGCAAATAGAGCTCTTTCAGCTCCAATAAATATTCATAATGATCATTCTGATTCTATGGGTGTTAGAGATTGTGGATTTATACAACTATATTCAGAAAACAACCAAGAAGCTTATGATAATACAATTATGGCTATAAAAATAGCAGAAAAAGCGCACTTACCAGTGATGGTATGTTATGATGGCTTTATTACATCACATTCGGTTGAAAATATAGAGCTTTTAGATACAAAAGTAGTAAGAGAATTTATAGGTCAAAAAAAGTTAGATGAATATTTATTAGATGAAAAAAGAAATATTTCAATGGGACCATTAGATGTTCAAGAATATTATTTTAAACATAGAATAGAACTTGCAGAAGCTATGGAACAAGCTAAAGATATTGTAAAAGAAGTATCAGATGAATTCTATAAAATTAGTGGAAGAAAGTATGATATGTTTGAAACATATAAATTAGAAGATGCAGAATATGGAATAATCGCCCTAAATTCTACTGCTGGAACTATAAAAGATGAAATCGATGAATTAAGAGAAAATGGTATTAAAGTTGGACTTTTAAAACCAAGATGTTTTAGACCATTTGATTATATAAATATTCCAGAAGCACTTAAAAATCTTAAATCACTTGCTATACTTGATAAAGCTGATAGTGTTAATGGATTTAGTGGACCATTATTCTCAGAAATCACATCAGCTATGTATTACAAAAAATTAAATGTAAAAACTGTAAATTATATCTATGGTTTAGGTGGATATGATATTAAAAAAGATGATATAAAGAAAGTTTTTGATGAGATTATTGAAATATCAAAATCTGATAAAGAATTTAAAGTAAAAAGATATATATATAATGAAATGGAGGGAAAATAAAACATGGCATATATTTTAAAAGATATAGTAAATAAAAAAGATAGATTTGTAAGTGGTCATAGAATGTGTGCTGGTTGTGCCGCTCCAGTAATTGTAAGAAGTGTTTTAAGAAGTTTAAATGATGAAGATAATGCTGTTGTATCTGTTGCAACTAGTTGTTTAGAAGTATCATCTTGTATATATCCATATACTTCATGGGATCATTGTTCTTTTATACATACAGCTTTTGAATGTGCTGCATCAACATTATCTGGAGTTGAAGCTACATATAATTCATTAAAAAAGACAGGTAAGTTAAAAAATGAACATGAAACTAAGTTTATTGCTTTTGGTGGTGATGGTGGAACAGTAGATATAGGTTTTCAAGCTTTATCTGGTGCTTTTGAAAGAGGCCATAATATAACATATGTATGTTATGATAATGAAGCATATATGAATACTGGAACACAACGTTCATCTGCAACACCTCATTTTGCTGACACAACTACATCACCAGCTGGTGAAAAAACACCTGGTAAAGTTCAGCAAAGAAAAGATATGACTGAAATTATGGTAAAACATAATTCACCATATGTGGCACAGACTGCTCTTTATGGTAATTTAAAAGATATTCATGAAAAATCACATAAAGCAATATATACAGATGGACCAACATACTTAAATGTTTTTTCTCCTTGCCCACGTGGTTGGGGATATAATACAGAAGATTTAGCAAAGATTTCAAAACTTGCAGTTGACACTTGTTTTTGGCCATTATATGAAGTAGAAAATGGTGTATATAAATTAAATTATAAACCGATTAAGAAAGTTCCTGTTGAAGAATTTTTAAAAATGCAAAAAAGGTTTAAACATTTATTTAAAGAAGAAAATAGATATTTAATAGAAGAAATTCAAAAAGAAATAGATAAAAAATGGGAATATTTACTTATGATGGAAAAAATAACAAATAATAAAGAAAATTAAAAGGAGGTATGTTATGAGAAAATATGTATGTACAGTATGTGGATATATTTATGATGAAGCGGTTGGTATGCCTGATGATGGAATAGCACCAGGAACAAAGTTTGAAGATATACCAGATGATTTCGTATGTCCTGTATGTGGAGTTAGTAAAGATTTATTTGAACTTGTAGTTGAATAAATAAAATCTAGGTATCAATTTTGGTACCTAGATATTTTTTAATTCATTTTAAAATATTTTTTATTATACAAATATGATTTATCGTATGGTTTGATTTTGCCTGCAAGTTCATTATAATATTTTGCTTTTTCTATGTCTCCAAGTCTATCATAACATACACATAAGTTTATATATGGTATAAAATTGTACATATCGAGTATACAAAATCCACCACTTTTTAAATCTACTTCTTTTTTTAGAGCTTCTTCATACCAGTAGATTGCTGTTTTTATATTATTTTTATTTAAAAAATAGTTTCCTAAATTTGAACATATTTCAGCTCTTGGTATATCATATTCAAAACTTCTAAAAAGTGAATTTAATGCTTTTTTTTCATCGTTTAAATTCATATATATGTTATATAAATCTAAACAAGCACTAATTTTATTTTCTATAAACCCATCTTTTGAATCTAAGAATTTATTAAATATTTTTATAGATTCATTTACTTTTTCGTTATAATATAATTCTCTTGCATAATAAAAAAGTTCTCTTGAATTAAATGTATCACCATTTTTAATCATATCATTAAAAATATTTAAATTTCTTTTTGGATCATTTTGTTTTATTTTTTTATGAGATATAGCTATATCATAATATTTTACTATACCAGATAATGGTATTACTTCATGTATTTTACCAATCCATTTTATATTTTTGTTTCTTTTTATAATTCTTTCTCTATAATATGAAAAAGTAGGATTATCATTTTCATCAAATGAAACATCATATTTTAACATTAGAAAATCAACGTTATTGTCAATAGTTTTTTTTAGATTTTTTAATTTTAATCTATCTTTTTCTTTTATTATATCATCTGCATCAAGCCACATTATATAATCTTTTGTGGCTTTAGCAAATGAAAAGTTTCTAGCTTTAGAAAAATCATTACACCATTTAAAATCATATATTTTATTTGTATAATTGTTAGCTATTTGTTTTGTTTTATCATAAGAGCCAGTATCTACAATAATTATTTCATCAGCAATATCTTTTATACATTCAAGACATCTTGCTATTACTTCTTGCTCGTTTTTTACTATCATACATACACTTAAACTAATCATAAATTTTGAAAGCACCTCTACTTAAATTATATGAGAAAAAAATATAAATGTTAAATAGGATAATTTGACAATATATGATAAGTAATTATGAATTAAAAATCTTTACTTTTTTTTAATAAATTATAAAATATACATATGAAGTGTATAAAAAATGTTAAGTTAAATAAAGTGCTAATTTATATTGCTTTATTAATTGTAATTATAGATATAACATATTTTGTGTATAAATTTGAATTTAAATATAAAGATAAAATAGATATTACCGCAAATTATATATTAGAAATAATTAAAATACAAAAGTATGATGAAGATTATATTTCATATGTTGCAAAAATTAAAAATGATAAATTTATTATATATATTTATAATGATGATACAGTTTATTTACCAGGAAATAAAATAAGTGTACTAGGTAAAATAACAAAAATAGAAAAATATAGAAATCTTGGTGAAACAAGTTACAAATTATATTTAAATTCTAACAATATAGTAGGTAGTATTTCTGTAACAAGAGTAAATAAAGTTATTGATAATAAAGTAAATTTTATTTTTAATTTAAAACAAAATATTGAATATAAAGTGTCAAAATTTTTTGATGATGATATGAAAAATACTTTTAAAAGTTTAATTTATGGAGATGATAATTTACTTGATGATAAGATAAAAGATAAATTTGAAAAGTGTGGTATGTTACATATTTTGTCAATCTCAGGATTTAACATATATATTTATATTAAAATTATTAAATGTATAGTTAATATAACCAAAAAAAGAAAAACTACAGCACTAATTAATATTTTATTTGTTAGTTTATTTATAATTTTTTGTGAGTTTAAAATAACAATTGTAAGAGCTGGAATTACATATATATTATTAAATATTCTAGATTTATTTGATATAACTCTAAAAAATAAATATTTAAGAGTTTTGTATACATATTTGATACTTTTTTTATTAAATCCATATATGGTTTTTAATGTTTCTTTAATTTATGCATTTTTTTGTATAGTTGGAATTATTATGTTTGATAATTTAATAAATTCATATTTTAGCGTAAAGTTATTAAAATTTAAGAAAAATTTTATACTAAATTTTATAATAAAAAATTTATCAACACTTTTAAGTGTTAATATTTTACTTATTCCTATAAATATTTATTATGGTACAAAAATATATATAACAATGGTTATATCATCAATTATTTTAGTCCCAGTTATAGAACTTTATGTATCTTATTCATATATTACTTTACTTTTTATTTTTATTCCAATTATTTCTGATATTTTACTTAAAATAAATCTAATATTTTTAAAATTAATATTTTTTGTTGTAGATTTTGTATATAATCTTAATTTATCTTACGTTTCTTTTCCAAAACCTGGTATTATAATTTTAATTTTTTATTATTTATTTTTACTTTACTTTTATAATTCTAAATATTTAATTCTTTTTTGTTATAATAAAAAAATAAGAAAAAAAATTAAAAATATTGTAAATATTACTTTTGTATTTTTTGTGATTTTAAATATCTTTTTATATATAAAAATTATGTATTTTGAAAAGTATGTAGTATTTTTTAATGTAGGGCAGGGAAATATGGCTTTAATACATAATTTAAATGTAAATATAGTAATAGATATGCGGTCAACAAAAAATAATTTAGCAAGTAACACTTTACAAAATTTTTTTAAGGTAAAGAATATAAGTAATCTAGATATTGTATTTTTAACTCATTTTGATAATGATCACGTAAATGGAATATTACAATTAGTTGAAAATGTTAATACTGAAAAAATAGTATATCAAGAGCCAAAAGAAAAAAATGAACTTTTTGATACAATATATAATTTAACAAGAAATAATAATATTTCCTTTGTAGAAGTGACAAAAGGTGATACTTTTACATTTAATAATATAAATGTACAAATATTATCTCCAGATAAAAATATTGATATAGATAATAAAGATTCTTCAAATTCAAATAGTTTAATAATTTATGTAAAAATAAACAATATGAAAAATAGTACTTATCTTTTTATGGGAGACGCTACAGTAAAATCCGAAAGGTACTTATTAGATAATCTAATAATAAAGAATAAAAAAATAGACGTGTTACAAGTTGGTCATCATGGTTCTAATACATCAACTTCAAAAGAATTATTAGAATGTTTTAATATAAAAAATGCTGTTATTTCATCAAAAAAAGAAGTATATGGTCATCCAACAAAAGAAGTTTTAGAAATACTAAGTAATTATAACATTAATATATTAATAACTGAAAATCTGGGTATGATAGTTTTTAAATAGATTTTTGTATAAATTAGAAAAATCTGTAAAAAATATGAATAGGTGATAAAAATGAATTCAAATACTAAAATTATAATGCTTTTAGGTGTAACATTATTTTTTATGCTTATTGGTGGAATGATATTGGGACTTAAAATTTCTCCTGGGAGTGGAATATATAATGATGAAGAAAATGTGATACATCATAATGAAGAAAATGATAATGATAAAAGAAGTCAAGTTGATATTTATGATGATGTACCAGCATTTAATGAAACTAAAAATATAACAGTGATATATGAGGATGTGTATAATCTATGTGGTGAAACTGTAAAAGAAGAAAAGGTAGTAGAAGATACAACAATTGAAAAATTAAAAGAAAAAGAAGAAAAAAATATGAAAGAAAATGAAAAATCATATGAGTTAAAATCTCAAACAAGTGATACATTAGTATATACACGAACATTAGATAAATATTGTCCAAATCATTTTTTAATAAAATTAGAAGATAGTAAAGTTATTGTATATAATCTTGTTAATGATATTGTAAAAACTAAATATAAGGAAATAGAGGTATCAATAGAATTATTAAGACAGGAAATGGTTGATGAATTAAGTGTTGGTATAAAAGTTGATTCAAAAGAAGAACTTAATTTTATATTAGAAGATTTAGATAGTTAAAAAAATATCCCAAATTATGGGATATTTTTTACTTAGCCTATTTTATAAAAAATCATTTTATAATTATTTTATTATCTTTTACATCTAAGTGATATAATGTATTTTCTTTTATGTTGCCTTTTATAAAGTTTATTGCAAGCAGATCTTCAATATATTTTTGGATAGCTCTTTTTAGTGGTCTAGCACCAAATTTAGAATTGTAACCAACATTTGCAATAAATTTTGCTACTTCATCTGAATAATCAAATAAAATATGTTTTTGTTTTGTTTCTTCTTTTAATTCATCTAACATAAGTCTAGAAATTTTATTTATAGTATCAAAAGATAATTTTTTAAATGTAATTATATCATCTATTCTATTTAAAAATTCTGGTGAAAAATACTCTTTTAAAGCATCTGCTGTTTTGTTTTCAAGTAAACTTTCATCAATTTCTTTATTAGAAAATCCATATCCATCACTTTTAAAGTTAGTACCAAGATTTGATGTAAGTATAATTATAGTATGCTTAAATGATACACTTTTTCCTTGTGAATCAGTAAGTTTTCCTTCATCAAGAATTTGTAGTAATATATTATATATACTTTGATGAGCTTTTTCTATTTCATCAAAAAGTACAATACTATAAGGGTTACGTCTAACTTTTTCAGTTAATTGACCAGCTTCATCATATCCTACATATCCTGGAGGAGAACCAATTAATTTTGAAACACTATGTGCTTCCATATATTCTGACATATCAAGTTTTATAACAGAATCCTCATTATCAAATAGTTCATAAGCTAAAGCTTTAACTAAAGCAGTTTTACCAACACCAGTAGGTCCAACAAATATAAATGATGGAGGACGTATAATGTTGTAAATATTAGATCTTTTTCTTAATATTGCATTTGATATAGCTTCAATTGCTTGATCTTGACCAATTATTTTTTTACTTAAGTTATCTTTTAAATTCAATAATTTCTCAGTTTCTTTAGTTTTTATACGCATAACAGGTATTTTAGTCCAAAGTTCAACTACTTGAGCTAGATTATCAAAAGTAACAATTTTTGGTTTTGTTTTTTTTATTAGTTCATCAAGTTTATTTTGAAGTTTACATTCGTCTTCTTTTAATTTAGCAGATTTTTCAAAGTTTTCTATGTTATCACTATTTTCATCTGCATTTTGAAGTAATTCATCTAATTCTTCTTTTTCTTCAGTTATTTTTTCTAGTTTTCTTCTTAATTTGGCAATTTTAGCAAGATTTATATCTTCAAGATTTACTCTAGCACATGCTTCATCTAATAAATCGATTGCTTTATCTGGTAAAAATCTATCATGTATATATTTACTAGATAAATTTACAGCATCCATTAATATTTCATCAGGGATTTTTACTTTGTGGAAATCTTCATAATATTCTTTTGTACCTTTTAAAATATCAAAACATGCTTCTGGAGTAGGTTCATCAACAATTATTGGTTGAAAACGTCTTTCTAGAGCACTATCTTTTTCTATATATTTTCTATATTCTTTTATAGTTGTAGCACCAATTAATTGTACAGTACCATTAGCAAGTGCAGGTTTTAACATATTTGCTGCATTCATTGAATTGTCATGTTCAAGTCCACCAACAATGTTGTGTACTTCATCTATTGCAAGTATTATATTACCAAATGATTTACATTCATCAATTATACCTTTGATTCTTGATTCAAATTGGCCTCTAAATTGTGTACCAGCAACAAGGGATGTCATATCAACAAGATAAACTTCTTTATCAAGTAATTTGTTTGGTACTTCGCCTTTTGCAATTGCAATAGCAAGAGCATTTACAATTGCTGTTTTACCAACACCTGGTTCTCCAATTAGTGCGGGATTATTTTTACTTCTTCTATTTAATATTTGAATCATACGAGCAAGTTCAGTTTCTCTACCAATTACTTTATCTAATTTATTTTCTCTTGCTTTTTGTGTTAAATTTTCGCCAAAAGTATCTAAATATTTTTTCTTTTTCTTCTTTTTTTTCTTTTTGTCTTTTTTATCATCATCATAATCTGAATCATCATCTTCGCCATTGAAATTCATACTCATTAAATTACCAAAAAGACCTGGAAAGCCTTTTTTAGCTTTTTCAAAATCTTCTTTACTTCCAGTATTATCGTTTGGTACATTATCTGTTTCATTTGACATATCTTGTAACATAGTATCAAATTGTTTTGCCATATTTTCCATTTGTTCATCAGATATATTATTCATACCATTAATTATATTTTTAATAGGATCTATACCTTGTTTTTTTGCACATTCAATGCATAAACCAGTAGTTTCTCCTGTTGATTTTCCTTCTTTGTCTAATTTATTTATAAATATAACAGCCATATTTTTTTTACATACAGAACATAGCATATCTTTTTATCATCTCCATTTTCTATAAAATACTTAGACATAAGTATACCATATATTGTTATTTTTTACAACTCATATTAATAATTATATGCACTTTAAACATTACAAATTAGATAAAAGTAAAAAAATAAAAAGCTATTCAAAAGAATAGCTTTGTGACGTATCACGTCTACTTTAAATTTGATAATTTAATATAAGTAATAAATAACGTTATTTATATAATTATTATGTTTTTTAATATATAAAATATACTAATTTTTAATAAGTTTATTAAAAAATTAAAAAAATTTGCAAACTTAAAACACTTGTTTTTATAAAAAAATAATTATATAATATATAAAAAATATAAAAATAAAATTGGAGGAAATATGGAAACAGTTGAACAAATAAAAGAAATACAAAATCAAATTGAAGCAGTTATGTTTGCTCTTGGAAGAGAAATAAGTGTAGATGAATTATCTCAAACATTAGGAATTGAGAAACAATATATTGAAAATGCTATTGATACTTTGTATGAAAAATATTCATTTGACTCTGGAGTAGTACTTGTAAAAGTGAATGATTGTTATCAATTAGTAACAAATAACAAATATTATGATAAAGTTAATCTTTTTGTAGAAAATACAAAAAGGAAAAATTTATCAGTAGCAGTTCAAGAAGTACTTAGCATAATAGCATATAATCCTAAAATTACAAAATCTGAAATAGAAAATATAAGAGGAGTAAATAGTGATTTTGCAGTTTCTAGACTTCTTGAATGTGGACTTGTAGAAGAAGTTGCAAGACTTAATTTGCCTGGTAGACCAGCTGCATATGCTGTTACATCAGAATTTTTAAAATCATGTGGGATAAATAGTATTAATGAATTACCAGATTTTGAAAATATAAAGATTAGTGATGAACAACTTCTTGTAAGTGACTTTGAAAATAATAAAAAAGAGGATAAGCAACAAGATGTAAATGATGAAGAATAATTATTAGTTATTCATATATTTTGGAGGATTGTTTGTGGAATTAAATTTAATACTTGGTACCTCAAAAACAGGTAAAAGTAAGTATATTTATGATTGTATAAAAGAGTGTGTAGATAATGAAAGTAAGGTAATACTATTTGTACCATCGCAAAAGAGATTTTTAGCTGAAAATGAATATATGAAAAATATAAATGAAAATGGAATTATTGGCGTTGATATTACAACAATAGATTCATATATAACTGAAAAGATATCTAACTTTTCTTTTCATATTCAGGATAAAAAAATAAGTAAATTAGATAAAAAAATAATAATTACTAAAATATTAAAAGACAATGAGGATATATTGACTACATTTAGAAAAGTAAAAGATAAAGAGGGATTTTTAGATAGTATTAATAATTATATTGATCTTTTTAGAAAAAATAATATAGATGTAAATGTCCTAAAAAATTTAGATATAAAAGATGAAAATATAAAAAGAAAATTAATTGATATATCTAATATATATGAGTTATTTTTAACTGAAATAAATAAAAATTTTGTTGATAATGTTGATGAAGCAAAGCTTTTATTTGAAAACATTTCTAAAATTCATGATTTAGATAAAAGTTATATTTTTTTTGATGGGTATAATAATTTTAATCAAACAGAGCTTAATTTTATAAAATCTTTGTTACAAATAGCAAAGAAAACATATATAACACTTACAACAGATATAACAAAGATAGAAGATATTTATTTAAATAATACTTCAGATATATTTGAGGTATCAAATCAAACTTTTAAAAATTTATTAAAAGTTGCAAATGATGTAAATTCAGATGTAAACCTTAAAATAAATTATATAAATTATTCAAAATCAAATGATGATTTGAAATATTTAGCTGAAAATTTATTTAAAGATAATTATAAAAAAACAGATATAAAATTTAGTAATATATTTTTGTCTACACATACAAATGAGTATAAAGAAATAGAAAATGTAGCAAGTATTATAAAACAAAAGGTAATAAATGAAGGATATAAATATAATGATTTTTGTATATATACTACAAATAAAGATGAATATAGTAGTATAATATCAAGAGTATTTTTTGAATATAATATAAACTTCTACTCACAAAATAAAGAAAATATAACAAAATCAAAACTTTTAAATTATATCTTAAATTATTTATCTCTACTTGTTTATGGTATTAATAAAGATATATTACTTGAAACATTAAAACTTGGATTTACAAATTTAGATGATAAAGATATTTTTATGCTTCAAAGATATATGACTGAATTTAATATAAATAAATATAATATATTTAAAGAATTTATATATAATAATGAAAATAAAAATGATTTTATTTATGATTTAGAAATACTAAATAATTTAAGGGAATATATCGTAAAAAATTATACTAATAATTTAAAAGAAAAAGAAAATACTGTAAAAGAATATATTAAAATGATATATGATCATTTAATAAAAAATGATATATTATTAAATTATGAAAAGCTTTTAAATTATATGGAACAAAAAGAAAATATAATAAATGATGTTAATATAAAAAGGCAAGTATATGATAAAATCATAGAAGTATTTGATAGTATAGCAAAAGTATATAACGATTGCAAAATAACTTTAGAAGAATTTTTAAATATATTTAAAATGAGTATAAAAGATATAACTTTAAAATCTGTTCCACCAACTCTAGATGAAGTAGAAGTAATTGATATAGATGTAGAAAAAACTACACCAAAAAAACAAGTTTTTTTTATTGGAGTATGTGAAAATAGATTTCCAAAAAAAGTGTCTGAGGATTTAATTTTTTCTGATGATGAACTGAATACATTAAAAGATAAAAATGATATTACATTCAAAGAAAATTCAGTTTCAAAATTAAATATGGAATATTTTAATATATATGAAGCTTTAAATAACACTATAGAGAATTTGTATATATCTATACCATCGCTTGATGTAGCAAATAATGCTCTTAGAAAATCCTCACTTGTAACAAGTATTGAAAATATGACTGGACTTAAAATATATGGCGATATTTCTACTAATGATGAAAAATCAATTTTAGATAAAGATTTTTATTCAAAAGATAAGTTATTTGAAAAATTAGTATATAATATTAAAGAGATAGAAAATAATATAAATAAAAATAAAATAGATGATAAAAGTAATAAAGAGGATAATATAAAAAAAATAGAAAGCCTACTTGCTATTTATAATATTTTTTTGGAAGATAATAGCTATAGAGAACTTTTAGAATATATTAAAGATGATAATAATTTATCACAAGAAGTTATTGATGATATTTATCAAAAAGCACTTATTACAAGTGTTTCAAAATTAGAAAAATTTAGAAAATGTCCATTTTCATATTATATTAATTATATTTTAAAATTAAAGGAAAATAAAGAATTTGAAATTACATCACTAGATTCAGGAAGTTTTATGCATAATGTATTAGATGATTTTTCAACATACTTGCAAAAAAATAATATAGCATGGCAAATGATATTAGATGATGGAATAGTATTAAATGAGAAATATAAAAATGTGTTAAAAGACATTATTTTAAATGAATTAGATGTTATATTAAAAAAGCAAAAAGAAAGTGTAAAGTATGAGATTTTAAAGCAAAAATTTATAAATACTATGCAAAAAGTTATACAGATAATAGCAATATCTTTTAATCAAAGTGAATTTAAGCCATATGGATATGAAATAGAATTTAAAGATAAAAGTGTATTTTTACCAATCACATTAAAAATAGATGATAATCACGAAATGAAAATAATAGGTAAAATTGATAGAGCTGATATTTTAAATTATAAAGATAAATCTTATGTAAGAATAGTAGATTATAAATCAAGTGATAAAACTTTAGATATTGATAAAATAAAAGAGGGGATATCATTACAACTTGTAACATATTTAAAAGCTTTTATAGATAATTTAAATGAAAATGAAAATAATGGTAATGAGAAAAAATATTTACCAGCTGGTATGTTATATTTTAATCTTTCAGATAGATTAGTTACACTTAGTGATTATACTCAAGATGAAGATATAATAAAATCTAAAGTAATTGAAAAATTAAGAATGAAGGGGATATTTTTAAAAGATGTTACAATATTAGAAATGATGGATAAAAAACTTGGTGATACAAAAGAAAGATTAATTGATATTTCAAAATCTACAGTAGAGTCTTCTATAAAAAATGGTAAAAAAACAAAAAAGGCATTAGATGAAGAAGAATTTAATAATCTTTTAGAAATGTCACAAGATATATTAATAAAACTTGGAAAGGAAGTTTTAACTGGAAATGTAAAAATTAATCCATATAAAAAAGAAGAAACATGTAAATATTGTAAATATTCTAGTATATGTAGAAAAAACAGTATCGTATAAAATTTATATTACTTTATATAAAAAAAGCTTAGGTTTTTAATATCCTAAGCTTTCTTTAATCATTTTTCCTTCTTTTACATCAGCTGTATAATAGATGAGATATTCTCCATCTTCATACTTGCTATTAATAATGAAATAATCTTTTGCTAACTTATGAATTTCACTGTTATATTTTTCTTTATAACTAGTACTGAATTCATAATATTGGCAAATTATACTATCTTTTAATAATACCTTTTTTGAAGAAGTACTATAAGGATAGTATTTTTCGTTTTTATAGTCGTTTTTATAGTCGTTTTTGGCAAAATGTAAAAAATCTTCTTTATTAGTTGAAATTTTTAGTTCAGTTTTTTTCAAACCATTTAAATAATTTACTAATTTTTCAACTAAAGCTCTGCAATAATTCATAGTAGAAGTATAATATACAGAATATGTATTTTCTTCTTCTAATGAACTATTAGAGTATTCGCTAAGAATTTTTAAATTTTCCTTTGTCGTTGCGACTACTTTTTTGTCAGAACTCTTTAAAATTTTATCCAGAAAAATTTTGAATTCTGACAGAGTATCCGTTGAAAAAACTCTAATGTTATTAAATGTTAAGTAATTACTTGTCATTTTTAATCTCCTCCTAAATATAAATAAATTTAATTAATTTATTGAAACAAATGAATATAGTATATTCATATTTCAATCAATGTTTTTTAAATATCATATATTATACCATAAAAAATATGATTTGTAAAGTTTTATGTATAATATGACAATATAAAACATTAAAATATTAGGTTCTACATAATATTATACGAGATTTATTTCATAAATATTACAAAAAAATAAAAAATTATTAAAAATTTAATATAAAAAAATTGTAACATTTTTGTAAAAATTCTATTTAAAGACTTGAAATTATTGAAAAACACGATATAATATAAGTAAAATTATGTGTAAAAATAATATTGATAAAATTGTTGTTATTTTGCATATTTTTTGTTAAGGGGAGATAGTAAATGGCAGATATAGTTGTAAGTTCTAAAAAGAAAATAAATATATTTGATAGAGTGATACAAAGTGTTGTTATATTAGTAAATATGACAAAAATGAATAGAGCAATAGATGAACATTTAAATGTTATTAAAAAAACAGAAGGTGAAGATAAAAGATTACGTGAAGAAAATATTTTAAGAGAAATAGTATTTGTAAAATATCAATATGATATTATGCAACGTGAAATGTATGAATTAAAATTATCTTATTCACAAGATATTTTAGATAAAATTAATTCTACTGAAAAAATGGATAGATTAGAATTGCAAAAAACATTTTTAGAAATGGAATATGATAGAGTAACAAAAGCGAAATTTAAATCAAGAGAAGATATAAAATTTGGTCTTCTTGCAATATCTTCAGCAATAGATGCAGTAAAACAAAATATAAAGGATGAAGGAAAATCAAAAAGATATAATAAAGTAATAAAATTATCTGAAGAAGTAGATACACTGATTCAAACAGATGAATATACTGAAGAAAAGTATAAAGAACTTTTTGAATGTATAGATGAGTATGTAGGTTATATAAATGATAATTATGATATTTCAAAATTGCCTACTGATGAAAGAGAATTAATTGAATATGTAATAGAAACTATGATTAAAGGAATTGAATCAGATATAGACAAGCATATGTATGAGTATAATTTAATGATAAATATATGTAAAAATGCATATAGATATTTTAAAATTATAGATAAAATATTTGAAAAGATTCAAGAAATATATGATCAAAGTTTAGAAAATGAGGTAATATCAATAAATGATTATTACAAAATGTTTAGTGAAATATATGATTTAAAGATAAAGACAATGGTAAATGATGTTCATAGAACAATACAAACAGAAGATGAATATTTGGAATATTCAAAACTTGCTGCAGCAGATGATGAAGAAGCAACAAGAAAGTTTGTATTAAAAAGAGCACTTGAGAGCACAAAAAATGAAAAAGTAAAAGAAATTATACAAGAAGAAATAGATGAAAAACCAAAGGTAGAAGAAGTTATACTAGAAGATGTAAAAATTGATTTAGAAGAAAATGAAGATAAAGAAGATGTAGATAATGTTGAGGATGATAAACCAACTATAAAAAAAGTAGTAGAAAAAGCTAAAAAAACAGTAGCAAAAGTTACTAAGAAAAAGACAACAACAAAAAAGACTACTACAAAGAAAAAAACAACAACTACTACTAGAAAAAGAGCTACAAAATCAAAAGTAAAAGAAAGTGAAGAGTAAAAAAATATACATCAAGATAGTTTTCTATTTTGATGTATATTTAGTATAATAAAATTTTTGTCTACATTAAAATACGACAAAAAAATAGATATAAATGATGTAAAATATATAGTATAAAAAGAAACAAAAGAGGTGGGAAAATTTATGGTATATGATAGATCTATGGTAAACAATATGCAAACCAAAGTTTTTGAAGTAACTAAGTTTATTAAAGATAAAATAAACATAAAAAATATTTTATTTATACTACTTAGCTTTTTACTTTCTGGACAAACCTTTATGGTAAATTATTTGCCTTTTAGTTTTGTAATGTTTGCTGTTGCAAGTGTTTTTAAAGTACCTTTACTTTTAGTATTAATATCAAGTGTTTTATCAATGCTTGTAACATCAGTTACATCAATAATGATTTTAAAAGTAGTAATATTTTTTATATTATTTACTTTAATTACAGCTTTAATAAATATTGAAGGGATTGGTAGAAAATATAGTGTATTTATAAAGTTTATATCAGCAATTACAATTGTTGAACTAGGAGCAAGTTTTATTGCTGGAAATTTATTTATTGAACTTTTTTCAACAGTTGGAAATTTACTTGTAACTTCAATACTTTATTTTATATTTGTAGAAGGAATATATGTATTAATTAACTTAAATAAAGGTTTTGTATATTCAAAAGAAGAAAGTATTGCAATGATTACAGTTGTAACAATTGCTTTATCAATATTTAAAAATATAACAGTATTCGGTTTTTCTGTATACAATATAATTGTACTTTGCATTGTACTTATATATGGGTGGAAAAATGGAGCTTTAATAGGAAGTGCAGCAGGTCTTGTAATAGGGCTTTTACTTACTGGTATTGCAGATGTAAATATGACTTATGTGGTTACTTTGGCTTTTAGTGGTGCAATAGCAGGAATTTTAGAAAAATTTGGTAAAGTGGCTGTAGTTATAGGATTTGTACTTGGATATTTGTATATATCATATTATTCAAGTGGATTTTCAGAACTTACTATGAGAGTTAGTGAAGTTGTTATAGCATCAATATCACTTTTACTTGTACCAAAATCTTTAGAATTAAAACTTGAAAATTTATTTAATAAAGGTAATACTTTAATAAATCCATATAATAATTTTTTGGATACAGCTACTGATTTGAAATCAAAAATTGGAGCAGTATCTGAAGTATTTAGTTCATTATCTAATATAGTTGTTGATTACACAAAAGAAGATGCAAAAGAAACAAGAAATGTAATGAAAAGGTATATTAAAGAATATGTTGATAATACATGTATAGATTGTGCAAGAAGAAAAGAATGCGTTGAGAATAAAAGATTAGACATGACAGTGGATTATTTAGCATCAAAATTAGAGCATAACGAAGTTATAGATAAGTCAATGTTTGATGAGAATTGTGAATATTCAGAAAAGATTGTAACAGATTTAAAAGAAATATATGATAGTATGAAATTATCTAGAATATTAAAACAAAAAGAAAAGGAAAATAGTATTAAACTATCAAAGCAATATAAACAAGTATCACAAATTTTATCAAATGTGGCTAAGAATCTAAAAAATACACCTACAGTTGTTGATAAATCACAAGAAAAATTAAGAAAAGAATTAAAATTTTATGGATTTTTAGTTTATGAAGATGAATATATAAAAGATGGAGAAAATATAGAATATACATTTGTTACAGATATTTTAACAAATATTGAAAAACAAAAAAGACAAATTATAGAACTCGCCTCAAATATATTGGAACAAAATATGTGTATAAAATTAATATTAAATAGTAGTAAAAAAGAAAAATCTAAGATTAAAATTGTTTCAAAACCAGAGTATGATATTGCAACAAGCGTAACAAATGATATTAAAAGTGGAGAAAATGTATCTGGAGATTCATATATTACAATGGAGCTTCAAGATTTAAAATATATGTGTGCTTTAAGTGATGGAGCTGGATCTGGTGATAGTGCATCAAAATCTTCAACTACTGTAATAAATATGTTAGAAAAACTACTTGCTGGTGGATTTGATGATAAAAAAGCAATAGATATAATAAATTCAACATTAAAGTTAAAAGGTGATGATACTAATTTTTCAACACTTGATATATTGCTTATAAATGAAAAAAATGCTCAAGCTGAATTTATAAAAATTGGAAGTGCACCAACTTATATTTTAGAAGATGGAAAAGTAACAGTAATAAATAATTTAAATTTACCAGTAGGACTTTTAAATAATACAGATTATGTACCAATAGTAAAGAAATTAAAAGATAATAGTATTGTTATACAACTTACAGATGGTGTTATAAATGAAAATATGAATATAAATAAAAATTATATAACAGAATATTTGACATCTCTAGATATTACTAAGAATACAAGAATGATTTCAGATGAGATGCATAAATTAGTATTAAGAGAGAATAAAAATAATTTAAATGATGATTTTACAATTATTGTTACAAAAGTACATAAAGTAAGAAGTTAATTTTTGTTAATATTTTTTAAGACTTGATTTGTTTCAAGTCTTTTTTTGTTTTTTGTGTTATTTATAAATTAAAAAGCATAAAATTTAATGGTGAATAATTTGAGTAATATAGTATTTGCTTTAGAAAAATTAGTATGGGGAGTACCACTTATCGTTTTTTTAATTAGTATTCATATATATCTTACTTTTAAATTAAAATTTCCTCAAAGAAATACATTTAAAGGTTTAAAATACATTATATCAGAAAGTGATAAATCTAATAGTAAAGAGGGAATTAGTTCATTTAAATCTTTAATGAGTGTACTTGCAGGTACTTTAGGAACAGGAAATATTATTGGAGTAGCATCAGCTATAATTATTGGTGGAGTTGGAAGTATTTTTTGGATGTTTATATCAGGAGTTTTTGCAATAGCTACAAAATATGCAGAAACATTTTTGGTATTAAAATATAGAAAAAGAAAAAATGAAAAATATATAGGCGGAGCAATGTATGTATTAAAGGAGAGGATTGGAAACAAATTTCTTGCAATAATGTTTGCTGTATTTGTTTTAATAACCACCCTTGGAATGGGTGCACTGATTCAATCTAATGCTATAACATCTACAATTACAGAAAATTATAATGTAGATATTGTATTTTTATCAATTATTATAGTATTAATATGTGGTTATATTTTATTTGGTGATGAAAGAAGAATTTCAAATATTTCAAGTGTAATGATTCCAATTGCTGTATTTTTGTATATTATTTCTTGCATATATCTTTTAGTCTTATTTAAAAATAACATTTTAAATAGTATTTTTTTAATTATAAAAGAAGCATTTAATTTTAAAGCAGTAGGTGGTGGTATACTTGGAAGTAGTGCAATTTATGCAATGAGTGCTGGAATGTCAAAGGGACTTTTTACAAATGAAGCAGGAATGGGTACTTCACCACTATTTGATGTTTCTGTAAAACAAAAAGATATTAAAAAACAATCTATGATATCATCTACAACAGTTTTTATAGATACAGTGTTTTTATGTACAATTACTGGAATTATTTTTGTGGCTAGTAACGCATATCTTTATACACAAAATCCAGTATCACTTGCTCAAATGGTATTTTTAAATTTACCATTTGGAAATTATATATTTGTTTTTATGATAGTTATATTTGCAATTGCCACTATTCCATGTTCAGGATATTATGGAAGTATTTCAATAGATTTTTTGTTTAATAACAAAAAAATATATGTTTTTTTATATAAAATAATATATTTAATATTTATATATATTGGTTGTAATATGGAAGTAAAACTTGTGTGGGCAATATCATCAATTGCAAATGCTTTTATGATTTTTCCAAATATATATATGGTTATGTATCTTAAGGATGAATTAGAATGAATACGTTTTTTTACTTTGTAACAAAAATATTTCTTGTATATTACGTTTTTATTACAAAACTTTAAATGCATTTAAAATTATTGAAAAAAATCTCTAAAGTATGTATAATTTTATATAGAAGGAAAAGAGTATAAAAAATGTTATATGTTAATATAATGTTGAATTTTTTCTGCATAAATTATACATGTATTGTTTTTGTAAATATATAATTTTTTAATACTAGTTAAACTAGTATTGATTTTGTTATGTAAGAAAGTTATGCAATATATCTACAAAATCTAAAGAGAGGTTTTATATATGAGTAAAAAAAGTGGTATAAGTTTAATAGTACTTGTAATAACAATAATTATAATTTTAATATTAATGGCAGCTACATTTATATCATATTTAGATGTAACACCTGTAGAAAATGCAAATGAAGTTGCATTTAAATCTGATTTAGAAGGATTTAAAGTGGAACTCTCAACATATATTCAAAATCAAAGAATAGAAAATTTTGGAGAATATAATAGTGATAATTTAAATGCCTCAAATGAAAATAAAGAAGGATTTATAGATATAGGAGAAGTAATACCAAGTATAAAAGGAACTGAGTATGAAGATAAATTTGATGTTGTAGAAGGAGAATTAGTATATAAAGGTAACGAACCAAAAGAAGAAGAATGGGCAGAGGCAACAGGAATAAAAAAATATGAAAATGTAAAAGTTGTAATCTCTGATGTTGTAACAGGAATAAATGATTTGACAGGAAAAGTTACTGTAAATGGAGAAATAACAGCAAGTGATATAAAAGAATATATAGTAAATATCGGAACAATATCAGGAACTTATGAAACGGAAGAAAAAGTAAATGGTGGAAGTTTAAACATAGATTTTTCTGCAGATGATTTAAAAGAAGGAACAAGATATTATATAAAAGTAGAAGTTGTAAAACAAGATGGAACTATTATAGAATCAAATGAAATAGTTTGTGTTACAAAAACAGATAATCAGTCAAGTGTAGAAATTGCAGAAGAACCAGGTATACCAAGAATAACAAGTGTAAATAATGTAAAATCAGATACATGGATAAAAGATAATGCACTACTACAAATAATATATTATTCAGATAGTCCATCAGAAGATGAAGTAAGCTTGTCATATAAAGAAAATGATGGAGAATTAAAGGAATATAATGGACAAATATTAATTTCTAATGAAGGTATAATAAAAGTAGTACCAAATGTTTATTACAATGGAAAAAATACACAAGGAAATGAATATATAGTAAAAATAGATAAAACAGCACCAGAGATTATAAATGTAAGTACAAGAGAACTTGCAAATACTATTTCTGTTAGTGTTGAAGCACAAGATAAATTAAGTGGAATAAAAGGATATATGTATAGTAGTGATGGAGGAAAAACATGGAGTGAGATAACAACAAATACAAGTTATGAATTTACAGGACTAGATTTTGGTACAGAGTATGAAATTCAAGTAAAAGTAGTAGATAACGTTGGAAACGAGGTAACAGAGTCTAAATCATTAAGTACAAGTAAAATAAATGCACCAGTAATTAATTTTACTCCGTCAGCAAGTACAAATCAAAACGTTCTTGTAGAAATAAAATATGATGATATTCCAAGTATAACAAAACAATATAGGGTTTTATATAAAAATGGAACTGATAGTGGTTGGTTAGAGTATGTAGGTATGTTTGAAGTAGATAAAAATGCAACAGTATACGCAAGAATACTATTAAATAGTTCAGTAGCTACATCAACATCAAAAGAAATTACATATATAGATAAATTATTACCAACAAATACTGCACCGACAGTATCTGCTACTACTAACAAATTAACAGTAACACTAAAACAAGATGATGCATCGGCAACAACAGATTATGCTAAAAGTGGACTTGATACAACTAAAACACAATATGCTATAAAGAAAAACGGGACATGGAGTAACTGGCAGACAAGTAATATATTTAGTAATTTAACTCAAAATACATCTTATGAAGTAAAAACAAGAGTAATAGATAAAGTTGGAAATGGCTATGTAGAATCAACATCTACAGCTATAAATACTTTAAAAGTACCTGATGGTAATACAAATATCACAATAACTCCAAGTTCTACAGCTTGGACAAATAAAAATATTACTGCAACAATTAAATATACTTTGATAACAGATACAAAAGGACAATATAGAATATTAAATGAAGATGGCACACAAAGGGTTGGTTGGACTGATTATTCAACTACTTTAACAATAGATAGTAATTGTACTATAGAAGCAAGAATTATTGATAATACAAATCAGATAGGTACTACAAAATCATATAAGGTAACTAATATAGATAAAGTAGCACCAAATCAAGCAAGTGCCACAGTATCAAGTGGAACTTTAGGAAGTAATAGTTGGTATAAATCAAATATAACAATAAGAGTAACAGCTGGAACTGATAATCTATCAGGAGTAAATAGAGTAACATATTCATTAAGTGGAGCAACAACAAAAGGAGAAACAACTATCACAAGTGGAGGAACTTTTACTATAACAGCAAATGGAACAACGACAATAACAGTATATACATATGATAATGCAGGAAATAAGTCAGCAGCAAAAACACTTAGTGTAAAAAAAGATAGTAGTGTACCAACACAAGCAGGTGTATCAATAACAAGTGGAACACCAGGAGAAAACGGTTGGTATAAATCTAATATTGGTATAAGAGTAACACAAGGAACAGATAGTGGAGGATCAGGCGTAAATAGAGTAGTATATGCACTAAGTGGAGCAATGTCAAAAGGAGAAACAACTATCTCAAATGGAGGAACATTTAGTGTAACAGCAGAAGGAACAACGACAATAACAGTGTATACATATGATAATGCAGGGAACAAGTCAGCAGCAAAAACATTAACAGTAAAAAAAGACACAGTAGCGCCAACATATTCAGGTGTATCATGGACAAATAATGATTCTAGATCATATTGGACTAACACAGATAGAAGAGTTATATCGTTTACAGCAACAGATAACGCATCAGGAATTCTACAAAGTGGTGGAAAAATGTATATAGAGTGGAGATATACTAAAGGAACAGATGTAAATAATGCACTTGCTTCGTATGCGGCTTATGACTTATCAATAAGTGGAAATAGAGCTTCAGATTATTTTGGTGGAGAAGGACAAATGTTATTTATACGTTTTAGAGATGTAGCAGGAAACTGGACAGGATGGATGGATAATGGATATTACTGGCGTATAGATAAAACTGCACCGTTTGCACCATATCTTACAAGTCATAGTGGACTTGGAACTGTTGATAGGTTATTTGGTGGTAGTGTAACTGACCAAAGAATAGCTGAAAATAAAGATGTATATTATGTACATGGAAGTTATAATTGGAGTTATACAGTTTCAATGATAGATGATTTATCTGGTGTTAATTCATCAGCCTATGAATATAAATTTAGATGTTATAAAGGTGGTATGTTAAATCAAGATGGATGGTATGAAACTCCACCATCAGGAAATAATTATCCACCATATGAAACTTGGATGACTGCAGATAAATTAAGAACATATAATTTAGAAGGTCATTCAGTTCCATGGTGGAAAATGATAGATGTAAGTAAACATTGTGGTGTTTGGGTTAGAGGATATGATAATGCTGGGAATATGAGTCCACATTTAGTACTATATCTACAACATTTATCTTAGAAATGCTTAAATTTAAGCATTTTTTTTGACCTTAAAAATATATTGATATTGCATATAAATACTCTTTGTGATATAATCTATACTGGTGATAATTATGAAAATTACAAGACAGAAGGGAACTAAAGATATATTTTTAGACGAAATGAATGTATGGCAATATATTGAAGAAAATATACGAAATTTATGTGATGAATATAATTTAAATGAAATTAGAACACCAGTTTTTGAATCAACTGAGCTTTTTTTACGCGGTGTTGGTAATGAAACAGATATTGTAAATAAAGAAATGTATACTTTTTTAGATAAAGGAAATAGAAGTATTACATTAAGACCAGAGCTTACAGCAGGAGTTGTTAGAGCATATATAGAAAATGGAATGTCATCTTTAATATCACCAATTAAATTTTGGTATAATGCAAATATGTATAGATATGAAAAGATGCAAAAAGGAAGATATAGAGAGTTTAGTCAATTTGGTGTTGAAATTTTTGGAAGTAAATCATATAAAGCGGATTTAGAAGCAATTATTATATCATCAAATTTTTTAGATAGAATTGGTTTAAAAGGAGAGTATACATTAAGTATAAATTCTATAGGTTGTAAAAAATGCAGAGAAAAATATATAAATAAATTAAAAAGTTATATAAAGCCAAATCTTTCAAGTATGTGTGATGATTGTAAAAAAAGGTATGATAAAAATCCACTAAGAGTTTTAGATTGTAAAGTAGAAACATGTCAGGAAATTTTAAAAGATGCACCAATGATATTAGATAATTTGTGTGATGATTGTAAAAATTCTTTTAATAAGGTTATAAATTCACTTGAAAAATTAAATATAAATTATAAGATTGATAAAAAAATAGTACGTGGTCTTGATTATTATAATGGAATTGTATATGAATATACATCTGATGATTTAGGACTTGCAATAGGTGGTGGCGGTAGATATGATACTTTAGTTGAAAATCTTGGCGGCGCATCAACACCAGCTGTTGGTTTTGGTATGGGACTAAATAGAGTTGTATTATTATTAGAAGATATGAAAGAAAAATTAAAAAGTTATGTTGATGTATATTTTTTAATAACAAACGATGAAGGATATATTAAAAGTTTGGATGTTATAAAAATGTTAAGAGAGAACGGATATAAAATAGAACAAGATTTATCAGAAAAAAGCTTTAGAGCACAATTAAAATATGCAGATAAGATAAAAGCACGATATGTTATAATTTTAGGAGAAGATGAAATAAAAAATAATAAATGTATATTAAGAAATATGGAAAATGGAAGTCAAAAAGAAATTTGTTTTAACTTTGATGAAATTGTAGATAATATATGATATAAAGGATGGGATATTATGGAAAAATCTATATTTAGTGAAAGAATAACTGTAAAAAAAATACATGATAGTTACAAAACATTAGATAAAAAAGAGGTTACTATTTGTGGATGGGCAAATAAAATTAGAAATTCAAAATCAATTACTTTTATAGAATTAAATGATGGAACTTGTTTTAATCCAGTTCAAATAGTGGTTTTAGAAGATAGTATATCAAATTATGAATTAGTAGAATCATTAAATATTGGTTCTAGTTTAATGATTCATGGTATATTAGAGGTAACACCACAAGCAAAACAACCATTTGAAATAAAAGCTACAAAAATAGAAGTATTGGGAAAATCAACACCAGATTTTCCACTTCAAAATAAAAGACATACAGTTGAATTTTTAAGAACTATTGCACATTTAAGAGGAAGAACTAATTTATTTAGAGCAGCTTTTAGAGTAAGATCTGAAGCAGCATATGCAATACATAAATTTTTCAATGAAAAAGGCTTTGTATATATGCATTCACCAATATTTACTGGCAGTGATTGTGAAGGGGCAGGAGAGATGTTCCAAGTGACAACACTTGATCTTAAAAATGTACCTTTAACTAAAGAAGGAGAGGTAGATTACAAAAAAGACTTCTTTGGTAAAAAAATGAATCTTACTGTAACTGGACAATTAGAAGCAGAAGCTATGGCAATGGCTTTTTCAAATGTATATACATTTGGCCCTGCTTTTAGATCAGAGGACTCAAATACAACAAGACATGCCGCTGAGTTTTGGATGGTAGAACCAGAGATTGCCTTTTGTGAATTATCAGATGTAATGGATCTAGAAGAAGAAATGGTAAAGTATGTTATAAAATATGTAATGGATAAATGTCCTGATGAAATAGAATTCTTTAATAGTTTTGTTGATAAAACATTAAAAACAAGATTAAATAACGTTGTAAATTCTACATTTGCAAGAATAAAATATGAAGAAGCTATAAAATTACTAGAAAAGAACAAAGATAATTTTGAATATCCAGTATATTTTGGTGTGGATATTGCAACTGAACATGAAAGATATTTAGCAGAAACTGTATTCAAAAAGCCCGTTTTTGTAACTGATTATCCAAGAGAAATAAAAGCTTTCTATATGAAAGAAAATGATGATAAAAGAACTGTTCAAGCAGTAGATTTATTAGTACCTGGAATTGGAGAAATGATAGGTGGTTCTCAAAGAGAAGAAGATTATGATAAATTAAAAGCTAAAATAGAAGAATTTGGACTTAATATTAAAGATTATGAGTGGTATTTAGATACTAGAAAATATGGTACTGTACCTCATGGTGGCTTTGGACTTGGCTTTGAAAGATTTTTAATGTATATAACTGGTATAGCTAATATACGTGATGTATTACCATTCCCAAGAACAACAGGAAATGCTATGTTTTAATATAAAGGAGTATAAAAATGAATAAATATAGAACAAATACATGTGATGAATTGAGAATAACTGATGTTTCAAAAAATGTAAGACTTGCTGGATTTGTAAAAAAAATAAGAGACTTAGGTTCTGTAATATTTGTTGATTTAAGAGATCATTATGGTATAACACAACTTGTTATAAATGAAAAGCTACTTCAAAGATTTAGAGATGAAGTAACTTTAGAATCTACACTTACAGTAAGTGGAGTAGTTTTAGAAAGAAGTAATAAAAATAAAAATATAAGTACTGGTGATATAGAAATATATGTACATGAATTTGAAGTATTAGGTAAAGCACCTGCTGAACTTCCTTTTCAAGTTGATGCATCACTTAGTGTAAAAGAAGATTTAAGACTTGAATATAGATTCTTAGATTTAAGAAATGAACATATACATAAAAATATAGTAATGAGGTCTAAAATATTAAAAGCAATGCGTGATAAAATGACAGAACTAGGATTTGTAGAAATACAAACTCCAATTCTTACAAGTTCATCACCGGAAGGTGCAAGAGATTTTTTAGTACCAAGTAGATTACATCCAGGTGAATTTTATGCTCTTCCACAGGCACCACAACAATTTAAGCAATTACTTATGATTTCAGGATTTGATAAATATTTTCAAATAGCACCTTGTTTTAGAGATGAAGACCCAAGAGCAGATAGATCTCCAGGTGAATTTTATCAACTTGATTTTGAAATGTCTTTTGCTGAACAAGAAGATGTTTTAAACGTACTTGAAAATGTTGTATGTTCATTATTTAAAGAATTATCTAATAAAAAAGTTACATCATCTCCATTAAGAAGAATAACATTTAAAGATGCTATGGAAATATATGGTACTGATAAACCAGATTTAAGAAATCCACTTGTGATAACAGATGTTACAAAAGCTTTTGAAAATACAGAATTTGGAGTTTTTAAAAATAAAAATATTAGAGCAATAAGATTTGATTTAAAAGAAAATACTACAAGAAAATTCTTTGATCAAATGGGAGAATTTGCAAAACAAGAATTATCTTTATCTGGTCTTGCTTGGATAAAAACAGATGATAATATGAATATATCTGGTTCAATTGCTAAATTTATAGATAATGATACAAAAGAAAAACTTATAGATTTACTTTCATTAACTAAAAATTCAGGAGTATTTTTTGTAGCAGATGAGTATAACAAAGCATGTAAAGATGCCGGAGAAATCAGAATCGAACTTGGAAAAAGATTGGATTTAATTGATAAAGATAGTTATGAGTTATGTTTTATAGTTGATTTTCCAATGTATGAATTAGATGATGATGGAAATATTGCTTTTAACCATAATCCATTTTCTATGCCAATAGGTGGTATGGAATCTTTATTAAAAAAGAATCCATTAGATATAGTAGCATATCAATTTGATATGGTATGTAACGGTTATGAAATATCTTCTGGTGCAGTAAGAAATCATGATATTAAAATAATGGAAAAAGTTTTTGAAATTGCTGGTTATCCAAAAGAAGAAGTAAAACAAAGATTTGGATCATTATATAAAGCATTTAGTTATGGTGCTCCACCACATGCAGGAGCAGCTCCAGGAGTAGATAGAATAGTTATGCTTTTACAAGATGAAAATAATATACGTGAAGTAATAGCCTTTCCAAAGAATTCTAAAGCTCGTGATGTTTTAATGAATGCTCCAGCAAGAGTATCAAATAAACAATTAGAAGATGTGCATATAAAATTAGTTGAAAAAGAAGATAAGGAAAAAAAGGAAGATAAATAAATAAAATTTATAAAAACTATCCCAGTTCAATTTATATGAACTGGGATTTGTTTAATTTCTAACTTCTCTTTTTATAAGTTTTGCATGTAGTACAATTCTTCCGGTTCCTGCAGCATCACTACAAGTTGATAATGTTATTATTTTATCTGTACTACTTAAACTTACATTAAAATTATAAATACTTCTTGACTTTAATGTATTTAAAAATTCTAAGTATTTTTCATCATTTTGGAAATCTACTTGTAAATAGTAACTTTCTAAACCAATTTTGTATACAGAAAAGACTTGCCACATTGTATTTTCTGTTGGAGTTGAAAATCTTATTATATGATTATATTTGTTATTATACCAACTTTGATTTAATACATTAAATAGGCTACCAAACATTGTTTGATTTAATCTACTGTGTCCATATATAATGGTATTTCTATCAAAGTTTTTCATATCATTTCTATAATCTGCAAATATCCAACCAGCTTGATTTTTAGATCCATCAAAAGCAATATGTAAATATTTATCATTATCGGTAGTTTGTAGAACTGGATAATTAATATTTGTGTTATTTACATTAATCCAACCAACAGTATCAGGATTTCTTTTTAAAAGTTCTGAAAAGTCGACATTGATAAGTGGAATTTTTATAAAATCCCAATAATCATTTGAGCTATCATTTTCTGGTGGATTAATTAATTCTACATCGTCAGAATCTTCTACTGTTGTAATTGGAGTATTATTTTCAATATCTTCTGCTAATTGTTCAGATTTGTTGTTATTTAAAACCCAAAGAACTCCTAATAAAATTGCTGCTATTAAACAAATAGAAGAAAATATTAAAATTAATATTGTAAATATTTTTTTTGATTTTTTTTGAGTTTGGTTTTTGCTTTTATTTTTTTCTTTTTCTTTTTCTTTATTAATGTTATCTAAATTATTTGATTTTGTTTTTTTATAACCATTTCTTGTTTTTTGAATATCATCTTTGATATTTTTTTTATTGTTATTTTGTGTATTTCTTTTTCTCAAATTTCTCACTCTTTCTATTTATATATTATAAAACATTTTATTTGTTATATCAATATTCAAGTATAAAAAGAAACATTTTTTGATAAATAATATATAATTTTTATAATTTCTTTACTATTTTTTTAAAATTGGATATAATATATATATATTGATTTTCAATATATATATATATAAATAAGGAGGAGTATATATGAAAAAATCATTTAAAATCATAGTAGGCATGCTATTTGTAGCTGTTATGGTTATGCCTTTTATGAATGTTTATGCTGCTGAAGTACCAACACTTTCTATGAATGTTAATGGAGATTTTTATGTTGGAAAACAACAAGAATTTTCAGTAACAACAAATGTACCAGAATCATATAAAAACTTAATGGTATTGGGTGATGGTAATATTAGTGATCCTAGTGCTATTGATAAACTTGAATATTATGAAGTAAAGGATGGAAATTGGTATGAAATGCCAGCAGATTCACTTTTTGGGCCTCCAGGAACTGGTTTCCCACTTACAGATGGAGCTACTTCAAAATTTAGAGTTACATTTAATAAAGCTGGAAATTATACAGTAAATATTTCTTTAAAAGATGCAAGTACTCAAAGTGTTGTAGCACAAAATTCTTTACAAATAAATGTAGTTGATGAAAGTGTAAAAAATGTATCAACAGAAGAAGAATTACTTGCTGCTTTAAATGATACAAAAGTAAAAACAATAAATGTAACTAATAACTTTACAGTAAATTCTAAAGTAAACATAGTAAGAGATGTTACAATCAATGGAAATGGTAAAGAAATAAAAATGCAAATGGACAATAATACAGTATGGGATACAAATAAAGCTTATGTATTACAAGCATATCATGCAACAGTAGTTATAAATGATATAAAATTAACTGGAGCAAATGCTGCCCTTATCGTAAATGGAGCAAATGTAACATTAAATGGAACAATTGATGTTTCAGGAAATGGCTTTGGTGGAATTGAAGTATCAGGAACAAATCCAACTATAAATCTTGCAAATGCAAAATTAGTAAATAATACAGAGGCATATTTGTTACCAACTTTATGGACAGATCCAGTACTTGATAATGTTGTAGTTGATTATCCATTCGGAGCAAATATTATAGCAAATAATGGTAAAAATGATCAAAAACAATTCTATTTATTAAAAGAAAATAGTATGCCAAATGCGGATACACAAATAAAAGATCAATTATCACAAGATAAAATAGTTGTAGAAACTACATCAAATGACACTATAAGTGTAGATGTTCTAAATGAACTTAAAAATGGTCCAGAAAAAGAAGTTGTTATTAAAACAGAAAATGCTACAATAAGTTTTAATACAAAAAATATGGTAGATGAATTTACTACTGATTTAAAATTAAAATTAACAGTTACAGAAAATGATGTTTTAGGTGATAAAATATCATTAGATGAAAATGCTAAAGCATTATATATTGTTTTAGATTATGAAGGGGTATTACCTAAAGATACAAAGATTACATTTGATGTAAAAAATGTATATAATGTAGGTGATAAAGTATATTTATACTATTTCAATGAAGAAACTAAAAAAGCAGAATTAATAGCAAGTGATATAGTAATAGATGAAAATGGTTTGGCTACTATAACATTAGATCATGCTTCTACATATTTCTTATCTTTAACTGAAGTAACAGATGAAAATGTTGGAGGTATAAATACAGGAGATGTTGAAAACCCAAATACATCAGATATTACAATTGCTGTAATAGCAGTTTTAGCTATAGCAGCTGTAGCTGGTTTTGCATATGTTGCAAAAACAAAAATGGCTAATAAATAGTATTTATAAAAATTAAGGAGAATTTAATTCTCCTTAATTTTTTGTCAAAAATATTAGAAATATGTAAAAAAGACAAAATATTACATTTTTTTTACAAAATCGTTACAATATCATGATATTTTTATTTACTTTTAATAATATATCTGATATAATGAGCATGTATTGAAGATATTCAATATGTAAATTTATAGAGAGGAATTCGTATGAGAAAGTCTTTTAAAATCATATTAGGTATATTATTAGTAGCTATTGTAACTATGCCTTTTATGAATGTAAATGCAGCAGAGGTCCCAACATTAAGTATGAATGTTAATGGAGATTTCTATGTTGGAAAACAACAAGAATTTTCAATAACAACAAATGTACCAGAAGATTATAAAAATATAATGGTACTAGGTGAAGGTAGTATTAGTGATACAAGTGCTATAGAAAAACTTGAATACTACGAAGTAAAGGATGGAAAATGGTATGAAATGCCAGCAGATTCACTTTTTGGACCTGCAGGAACTGGTTTCCCACTTACAGATGGAGCTACTTCAAAATTTAGAGTTACATTTAATAAAGCAGGAGATTATACAGTAAATATTGCTTTAAAAGATGCAACTACTCAAAATGTCGTAGCACAAAATTCTTTAAACATAAAGGTAATAGACGGAAGTATTAAAAATGTTACAAACGAAGCAGAATTACTTGATGCTTTAAACAATCAAGAAGTAAAAACAATAAATATATTAAATAATATTACAACTACTGCTAAAGTAAATGTTACAAGAGATGTAACTATTAATGGTAATTCTAATACAATTACATTAAATTTAGCTGATAAAACTACTTGGGGTGGTCATTATGTTTTACAAGCTTATAGAGCAAATGTAACAATTAATGATTTATCTTTAACAGGTGGTAATGCTGGTCTTTTAGTAAATGGAGCAAATGTAACAGTAAATGGAACAATGAATGTTTCTGGAAATGGTTTTGGTGGAATTGAAGTATCAGGACCAAATCCAAGTATTAATCTTACAAATGCTACTTTAGTAAATAGTTCAGAAGATTATGGTCTTCCAACATTATGGACAGATCCAGTACTTGAAAATGTAGTAGTAGGTTATGCATTTGAAGCAAAAGTTGAAGGAACTAATGGAACTAATGAACAATTACATTTTTATTTAGTAGAAGAAAATAGTATTCCAAAAGCTGATGATCAAATTAAAGAAAATATAGATAAAGATACAATAATTGTATATACTACATCTGATGACTATGTAAGTGTAGAAGTTTTAAATATGCTTAAAAATGGTCCAGAAAAAATTGTTGTATTAGCTACAGAAAAAGTTGTAATTGGTTTTAATACAAAAAATATGGTAAATGAATTTACTGAGAATTTAAAACTTAATGTAACTGTTACAACTGAAAATATTTTAGGAGACAAAGTTAAATTAGGAGAAAATGCTAAAGCATTATTTGTATCTTTAGATTACAAAGGTGTATTACCAAAAGATACAGTAATTATGTTTGATGTAAATGGTTTATACAATGCTGGTGATAAAGTACATTTATATTATTTCAATGAACAAACTCAAAAAGTTGAATTATTATCAGATATAAATATAGATGAAGATGGTCTAGCTACAATAATAACAGATTATGCTTATACATATGTTTTATCATCTGAAGAAATTGTTACTACACCTGTAGAAACACCAGATAATACAAATAATAATCAAGAAAATAATACAAATACTGAAAATATTGAAGAAATTGTAAATCCAAATACTTCAGATTTTACAATTGTAATGATAGCTATTTTTGCTTTCATGGCTACAGCTGGTTTTGCATATGTAGCTAAAACAAAAATGTTACATAATAATATATAAAATTATTATTAATGTGATAAATAATGAATAGACTATATATTTTTGTATAGTCTATTTATTTGTATGACGGGCATATCAATGCTCTGTGGTGAAAGTCCACCGAGGCGTAGTTACCGACGAACTCTTAAGCG
>CALWOE010000012.1 GCA_944383035.1 uncultured Clostridia bacterium | reverse complement strand
ATATATTGAAGACTGAAAGCCTTGTATATCAAAGGTTATCAGTCTTTTACTTTTTTACAACTGTCAAATTTGAGATTTTTATTTGATAATTTCTAAAGTAACTAAAAGTATCATATATTCTTAGTTACATGAATTATATCATAAAAATTGTTTCAAATCAATATTTTACATAACATATTATTTATGTAAAACTATTGACTTTTGTATAATTAAGATATATAATATATTTAATTTTAATATTTGTTTTAAGTAAGATTTTATTTTTATTTTTATTTTTATTTTTTTAGTTTGTTATGCTATGTTAGTATAATTACATTACATTATTAGTTAACTTCTTTTCCGCACTTTTACTATCTAATCAATCCACTCTATCTAACTAATAAAAATATTGGTGTAAGTCCAATACATAGCACTAGCTCATGTGTGATACCTCCTTAAAATCACACCAAAACAAAAAAGATTAGATGTTTTATCTAATCTTTTTTTGTTTATAGCATAGGTGAAAAAGCAGATAAAAATGCTTCTGTAGCTTTTACTAATAGCGGTCTATTTTTTATTTCTTCTAGATTAACCTCTATACATTTATCAAGCATACTTTCAAAATCTTGTTTTACTTTTAACTCTTCACCAGTTTTATATGTATATAATGAACATTCAAAATTTAAATGCGTACTTCTAAAATCCAAATTAGCAGTACCAATTATAGCTGTATCATCGTCAGCTACAAAAGTTTTAGAATGTACAAAACCAGGTTTATATTCATATACTTTAACTCCTGCTTCTAATAGCACTTCATAATATGAACGTGTTACCATTTGAACCATCTTTTTATCTGGAATATGTGGTAATATAACTCTTACGTCTACACCACTTCTTGCACTGTTAAGTAAAGCTGTAAGAATTGGTTCACTAATTATAAAATATGGTGTGGTAATATACAAATATTTTTTTGCATAATTTATTGTTTGGATAAACACACTTTCTATTGGATTTTTTCTATTATCTGGTCCATCTGCATATGCTAAAACATAACCATCTTTTTTTGATAAATCCTTTGTTTGTTCTTCTGCAATTTTCTTATACCATTCATAATCAATTCTTTTTTTATCAATACTTTCTATTGTTCTTAAGGTCATTAATGTAAAGCTCCATGCAACATCACCTGTGACTTTAACTCCAACATCTTTCCAATATCCATATTTTTCAATAATATTTGCATATTCATCAGCTATATTTACACCACCTGTATATGCAATTTTTCCATCAATTGAAATAATTTTTCTGTGATCCCTATAATTTATATAACCATTTATTACAGGAGAAAATGGATTAAATTCATATACTAAAATTCCATTTTTCTTCATATTTTCTATAAATCCTTTTGGTTTTCTTAAAAGTGCACCTAGAGAATCTATTAAAAATATGACTTTTACTCCTTGTTTTGCTTTTTCTATCAATATATCTAGTATATCATCCAATAACTTACCTTTAGATAATATATAAAATTCCAGTAAAATATATGACTTAGCATTTTTTAATTCTTCTTTTACATCTTTAAAGAATTTTTCACCTGTTTCAAAATATTTAACACCTTCATTTCTACATAATGGATATCCAGTTATATTAGTCATATATTTTATTTGATTATATTTATATATATCTTGATTTTTTATTTCATTTTCAAGTTCAAAATTTTCAATTAAGTTATCTTCAGTATCAACGCGTACTCTTCTATATACAAGTTCTTTTTTTCTTCTTAATTTATTATTACCCCAAAGTAAATATATTACAATACCTACTGCAGGTATAAACATAATTAAAATTATCCATGATATTTTATATGCTGCACTATCGTGCCTATATAATATAAATAGTACTGTTATTATTTTTAATACTTCAAAAATAATCTTAGTTAAATGTGAAAATCTTGTTGTATTAGAAAACAAAAAGAATAAAAAAGCTATTTGTAATAAAATAAGTATTATTACTGATATTGCTTTAAAAGCAGTAACAATACCTTTTTTCTCACCTTTATATTTTTTTAATTCATTCATAAATTACCTCAAAATCTACTATTATTATCCATTAGATTTCATATATTTATACTCTTACATTTTCTCATATCCATATTTTGTATAAAATTCATCTCTAAATTCTTCTAAACATTCATCTTTTATGGCTTGTCTTACATTTTCCATTAAATTTACCAAAAATCTTAAATTATGTATAGATAATAATCTTGCGCCTAATATTTCACCAGCCTTAAATAAATGTCTTATATAACTTCTTGTATAATTTTTACATGTATAACAATCACATTCACTATCAAGCGGTGAAAAATCTTCTGTATGACAAGCATTTAACATATTAACTTTTCCTTTATGTGTAAGTGCTGAACCATTTCTAGCCATTCTAGTAGGAAGTACACAATCACACATATCAATTCCAGCAAAAACAGCTTCAATTAAATAATCCGGTGTTCCAACACCCATTAAATATCTTGGTTTGTTTTCTGGTAAAAGTGGTGTTACATATCTTAATATATCCAAAAACTCATCTTTTGGCTCTCCAACACTAATTCCACCTACTGCATATCCTGGAAAATCTAATTTTATTAAATCTTCTGCACTTTTTTTCCTTAAATCTTTATAAAAACCACCTTGTACTATGCCAAATAATGCTTGTTTTTCGGTATTTTTATGTGCATCTTTACATCTTTTTGCCCAACGTGTTGTTCTTTCCATAGATTTTTTTACATAATCATAGGTTGCTCCATATGGTGCACATTCATCAAAAGCCATTATTATATCTGAACCTAAAGCATTTTGAATTTCCATATCTTTTTCTGGAGATATAAAATGCTTAGAACCATCTATATGTGATCTAAATTCAACACCGTCTTCACTTATTTTTCGTAAATCCCCTAAACTAAATACTTGAAAGCCGCCACTATCAGTTAAAATATTTCTATCCCAATTCATAAATTTATGTAGTCCACCAGCTTTTTTTATAAGTTCATGACCAGGTCTTAAATATAAATGATATGTATTTGATAAAATTATATGAGCTTTTACATCATTTTTTAATTCTTCTGGTGTCATTGATTTAACAGTTGCCTGAGTTCCAACTGGCATAAAAACTGGTGTTTCAACATCTCCATGTGGTAAATGTAATACCCCAAGTCTTGCTCCAGTTTTTTTATCTACTTTTTTTAATTCAAAATTTAATGCTTCACTCAAATTATATCTCTCCTTTATTTAATTAACATACAATCTCCAAAACTAAAAAATCTGTATTTTTCTTCTACAGCATGTTTATATGCTCTCATTATATTTTCTTTACCAGCTAAAGCACTAACTAACATTATAAGTGTTGATTCTGGTAAGTGGAAATTTGTTAATAATCCATCTAGCATTTTAAATTTATATCCAGGATATATAAATATATCTGTTTCTTTAGCCATATCATGAATTATTCCATTTTCATCTGTTGCACTCTCTAGTACTCTACATGATGTAGTTCCTATTGCATATACTTTATTTTTTCTTTTTTTAGTTTCATTTATTACATCACATGCTTCTTTAGATATGACAAAATATTCACTATGCATTTTATGTTTTTCTACATCATCTACTTTTACTGGTCTAAATGTACCAAGTCCAACATGAAGTGTTACATATACAATATTTACACCTTTTTTTTCTAATTTTTGTAAAATTTCTTTTGTAAAATGTAATCCGGCAGTTGGAGCAGCAGCAGAACCTAAATTTTTGCTATATACTGTTTGATATCTATCTTTATCTTCTAATTTTTCTGTTATATATGGTGGAAGTGGCATTGTTCCAAGTTTATCTAAAATTTCATTAAATATACCGTTATAATTAAATTTAACTACTCTTTGTCCATCTTCTAATATATCTATAACTTCTAAAGAAAGTAAGTTTTCTTTAAATATAACTTTTGTGCCAATCTTCATCTTCTTACCAGGTTTTACAAGTGTTTGCCAAACATCTCCTTCTTTTTGTTTTAAAAGTAATACTTCTATTTTTTCTTCTTTTCCTTCTCTATGTCCAAATAACCTTGCTGGTATTACTTTTGTATCATTTAATACAATTGTATCTCCACTATTTATATAATCTACTATATTTTCAAAAGTTTTATCTTCTGTCTTACCAGTTTTAATGTCAAGCACTAACATTTTTGATTTTTCTCTATGTTCAAGTGGTGTTTGTGCTATTAATTCATGTGGTAAGTCATAATAAAAATCTGATGTTTTCATAAATATATACATCCTCCTTTTTTGCAGTATTATTATTATACCATATTATGTCGAAAAATGGTAGTTTTTTTCAAATTTACATAAAATTATTTAATTATAATAAAAAAAACGCCATTAAAAGACGTTTTTTAAAATTTATTTTCTATTTAATTAAAACTTATATATCATCTATTTGCCAATCAATTGGTGCCATATTATTTTTTATTAAAAACTCATTTGTTTTAGAAAAATGTGAACATCCATTAAATCCATAATTTACAGCAAAAGGACTTGGATGAGATGAAGTTAAAACAAGATGTATAGGGTTTGTTATTAATTCTTTTTTCTTTTTTGCAAAATTTCCCCAAAGTAAGAATACTACAGGAGTATCTTTTTCATTTACTTTTTTTATAATTGTATCTGTAAATATTTCCCAACCTTTATTTTGATGTGAAGCTGGTTTATCTTTTTCTACAGTTAAAACACTGTTTAACATTAAAACACCTTGTCTTGCCCATTTCAACAAATATCCATTATTAGGTATTTTTAATCCTAAATCTCTATGTATTTCTTTAAAAATATTTTGTAATGATGGTGGTACTTTTATACCAGGATTTACAGAAAAACAAAGTCCATGAGCTTCTCCTTCACCATGATATGGATCTTGTCCTAAGATAACTACTTTTACATATTCATAAGGAGTATTTTTCAAAGCAAAAAATATGTTTTCTCTAGGTGGATATATTGTTTTAGTTTTATATTCATTATCTACAAAATCATGTAATTTTATGTAATAATCTTTTTTACTCTCTTCTTCTATTATTTTTTTAAATCCGTTCATTTTTATCTCACCCTAAAGTTACACCTTTCATTGCCATAAGCATCCTTACCCATCTTTTTGTAGAATTAATATTTGATGTCTTATTATGTCCAGGATAAATTATAATATCAGAAAATCTTTCAAAAAGTTTATTTAAAGATGTTACCATATCATTAAAACTTCCTGAATATAAATCACATCTACCATATGAATCAAAAAACAAAGTATCACCAGTAAAAAGTTCATTTAAATTTTTTTCATATAAACAAATTGAACCAGCAGTATGACCTGGTGTATGAATTACTTCTAATTTAATTTCACCAACATTTATTTTATCTTTATCATTTAATTTTAATATTTTATCTCTATTTATTTTTGATACATTTAAATTCATTTGTGAAGCATAAGAATATTCATCTTTAAAAATCATTTCTACATCGTTTTTATGAATATATACTTTTGAGTTTGTATATTCTACTAATTTATCTAATGCTCCATAATGATCAGCATGTCCATGAGTTAAAATCACATATTCTACATTTAGATTTAATTTGTCTATCTCATTTTTTATCTTTTCGAATTCATCGGCAGGATCTATTACACAAGCATTTTTCTCATCATCATATAATATATAACAATTTGTAATATGATCTGATTTTTGAATATTCAATTCTAATTTACAAACATTTACCAATATTTTCACCCTCATTTAATATTATTCGTCTAGTATATGCATTGCTCCTCTTCTTACTCTTCTTCTTTCATTTGTTCTTTCAAAAGTTTTTTCTTCAACATTTGTTTTTTCTTCAAAACTAAGATCAGTGTTATTTGTTATATCATTTGTTAAACTATCACTTGTATTAAATATTGTATTACTATCAATCCTATTATCAAATGTATTAGTATTATACTCTTTATTTATCTCAAGATTTATATTTTCTATAACCTTATCATTACTACTGTTTATGTTATTTAAATCAAATATTACCTTATCTTCTTCTTTTTCTATGGTATCTGCTGCTATATAATTTTCTTGTAAACTATCTTCATTATCAAAGCTTGTTTTTTCATCTACTATTTTAAAGTTTTGAGTAGATTGCTCTTTTTTAACCACATTTCCTTCATTTTCAATACCGCTTTGTGCAGCATAAAGAATATTATTTACAATATCATCAATATTTGGTTCATAATCTACATTATCTTCATCTATATTTTCTTTTTTATCTATAGAACTATTTATATTATTATAATCATAGTTTTCATAATCATCATCATAATTATTATTTAAACTATTTACATTACTCTCAAATATATTATTATCATTATTTTCAAAATAATCTTCATCATTTATATAAACATTATCACTATTTGCTTGCGGTAAATATTTATTTTCTTCTTTTTCAAAGAATCTAGATTTTATTTTTGACAATATATCAGTAACATCAAACTCTTTTATTTTGTTTTTAAATTTTTCATTATAAAAATGTGAATAAATATATTTTTCCATTTGTGGATCTTTAAATTCTACCCTATTATTTACATCCATATTTTCCAAATAACTTATATATTCATTTTCAAGATTTATATTTGATATTAAAAAATCTTTATCAACTGACATCCCAAAACTATTCTCTATATATTCTGCTATTTGATATCCTGTATAATTTGGTTTAAGATAATTAGTTATATTTTTCTTAAAAACATTATTTGATTGTTCATATCTTGTAAGTGCTTCTAAGTATAATATCCTATATGATAAGTCTATATCTTTAATATTTTCTTTTTCATGCAATTTAACTTTTATTTTATAATAATTTAATCCTTTTAGTAATGATGAATTTAACATGTTATAATCATATTTAAGTTTTTCAGCATATTCATAAAGATCATCTATTTGTTTATTTGCAATCTCAAATTTTGACCTTTGTATAAAAATATCTTTTAAAACTTCTGATAAATTAAAGAAACAGTTTTCTATATTAGTAAGTACTTCTGCCTTATTAAATTCATTATTATCTGTTAATTCATTATATAAATTATATATTGCTGTTATATTTGCTTCGTATTTATTTATTAATTTACCATATATATTTCTTTCAATTAGATTATTTCTCATATATATGTCAAATTCGTTTCTACAATAATCTGCAATTTTTAAAAATTCTACTTTTGATAAACCTAAAGCATTAGTTAATGCATCTCCTGCAAATATCAAACTTTGATATCCAGCTCTTAAACAACTTTCATCAATACTAGAATAATCTAAATTATCTGTTAAAATATTCGCTGTCATTTCGGTTATTAACTCATCAAAACACATATCTAAATAGAAGTCTTTTTTAGTTACATTATACATTCCTAGTATTTTATTTGCATCATCTTTTCTTGTAGCATGAGTTAAAGCGTGTACAAAGTTATAAAAGAATTCATCTTTTTTATCATCTGCTATAAAATACCTTTCATTTACTGTTATTTTTCTTGAAGTAGTATCAAACAAAACAGGTATATCAGATGTATCTAGCATCTCATAATTTATATATTCGACATTTTCTAATAACAAATTTAGTTTATACTCTATATCATCATTACTCAAATCTAATACTCTAGCAAGTCTAGTAAAATACTCATTTATCAGTGGGTAAAACCTTTTATCATATTCATTTTCTTTATAATATTTATTAAAATTAAACCTTTTTTTCATTATTTATCACCTAAATACATATCACTACTTGGTATTGATAGTAACCTTTCAAATTTTTCTAAAACATTCATATTTTCAATTTGTCTATAATTCATATCTGGCTTAATATAAACATTTTTTGCATCATCAATATAATATTTTATTCCATCAATTACAAGTTCTAAAATAATATTTAGATTTTCATTTAAATTTTCATTCATATATTTTAACCTCTTTATTATACATTTAAAATTTAACTTTTTATTTATTTCTTTTTACATCATATACTCCATCAAGTTTCTTTATAGTTTTTATTATTTTTTGTAAAGTATCTACATCTTTGATATTTACAGCAACATTTATTATTATAATATCAAAATCTGTAAATTTACTATTTAATTCTAATATATCTACTTTTAATTCTTTTAATTTTCCTAAAACATCTTGTAATATAGAAGACTTTTTATTATTTGCTTCAACTGTAATACGTGCTAAGAAGTCAACTTTTACTTTATCTTTCCATCTGACATTTATAAGTCTTTCTTTATTTTGTAAAGAAACAATATTTTTACAATCTTTTCTATGTATTGAAACACCATTTGAAAAAGTAATATATCCTACTATATCATCTCCTGGTATAGGAGAACAACACTTGGCAAACTTTACTAAACAATTATCAATATTTTCTACTTCGACTAATTCAAAGCTTCTATCTTTTCTTTTTTTATTATTTCTAATAACTGGTGTTTTAATTTCTTCTTTTTTATTTTGCTTATTATATACCTCCACAAGTTTATTTACTATTTTTAGTGGAGATACACTACCAAAACCAATATTTTCATACAAATCTTCTATTGATTTAAAATTTGTAGATTTTAACATCTCTTGCATATTATCTTCTTTTAGCAATAATTCTTTTGGTACTTTTTCTTTTCTTACAAATTTTTCTAATATTTCTTTTCCTTTTGAAACATTAACTTGTTTTCCTTGCTTTTTTAAATAGCCAGTTATCTTGTTTTTTGCACTAGCTGTTTTTACATATTTTAACCAATCATTATTTGGTCCACTTGCTTTTGGAGATGTTACTATTTCTACAATATCTGTATTTTCAAGTTTAGTATTAATTGGTACCATTTTTGAATTTATTTTTGCACCAACCATTTTTTCTGCTATTTTTTGATGTATAGAATAAGCAAAATCTATTGGTGTTGAACCTTTAGGTAAAGCTTTTATATCTCCTTTTGGTGTAAATACAAAAACCTCTTCTCCAAAAAGTTCTACTTTCATTTTCTTTAAATTTTCTGTTGTATCTGCAAGCTCTTTTTGTATTTCTAATGTTTGTCTAAGCCATACTATTTTTTTATCTGCTTCTGTTATCTTAGAAGATTTTTCTTTATAAGCAAAATGTGCTGCAACACCATAATCTGCTATTTTATGCATCTTCCAAGTTCTAATTTGTATTTCAAAAGGCTTACCATTCTCACCAAAAACAGTAGTATGAAGTGACTGATACATATTAGTTTTTGGAACTGCTATATAATCTTTAAATCTACCAGGCATTGGTTTATACATATCATGAACTATTCCAAGTACACTATAACAATCGGCTACTGTATCTACTATAATTCTTATTGCAAGAAGATCAAATAAATCATCTGCATTACAATTTTTTTGCTTCATCTTTTTATATATACTATAAAAATGTTTTGGTCTACCATAAATTGTAGCTTTTATATTCTGTTTTTTTAATGCCTCTGATACCTCATCAATTCTATCTTGTATATATTCTTCACGTTCTTTTTTCTTTTGATCTATTTGATGTTTTATAAGCTGATATTTTGCAGGCATAAGAATTCTAAATGATATATCTTCAAGTTCAGACTTTACTTGTGACATACCAAGTCTATGCGCAATTGGTGCATAAACCTCTAAACACTCTCTTGCCATTATATTTTTTAATTCTTCATTTTTAGATTTTTTAATATTTCTCATATTGTACAGTCTATCTGCAAGTTTAATTATAACCGTACGAATATCTTTTGCAATAGCCATAAACATCTTTCTTAAATTTTCATTATCCATTTTTTCTTTAGATTTAAAATTTAATCCAGATAATTTATCTACTGTTGTTATCATTTCTAATATTTCTTTTCCAAACTTATTTGAAACTTCTTTTGGATCATAATCCTCACACTTTACAAGACCATGTAACAAAGAAGCATATATTGATGTATCATCAAGTCTTAATTTTGCAACTTCTGTTGCAACACCAATTACATGATTTATCATCTCTTCATCTGCTTTTTTTACTTTTACATATTTTTTTTCACAATAATCTATAACTTCTTTTAATTTTTCTTTATCATAAACTATATTTTCTTTTTTTAATAAGTTTGATACTTTTTCGTAATTATTTTCCATAAACATCACCTATTAAAATAGATAATTTTCATATATATTTTACTACATATCACACAAAATTGTAAAGTGATTATCTAAAATATAGCTAAAAACAAGTAAATTTTCACAATTTAATATATATTTTTAGTGTTAATTTGCAAACAAAAAAGGATATAAATAAATTATACCCTTTTTAATTTATCAGAAATTATACTATACTCAAATATGTTTTTGTTATTTCTTGAAATAACAATTATATCTTCATTTTCAAATGTAACCAAACAATTACTTAAAAAATCTATTCTTCTAGAATTACTATTTTTCTTGTTTGAATAAGTAAGTACAAGATTTTTATGTTTCTTTGAATATACATTAATAATCTCTGTATCATCAAGCATATTAATAAGTGAATACATGAATAAAATAAATGTGTTAAAAGAATAATTATTCATAATTTACCTCCTAATTTAATTAAATTTAAATTAATATTAATAAACTACATTATCATTCTATTACATTTAAATTATTTTATGCATATATACTTTAACGTATCTATAGTTTACAATAATCAAATTTTATGATATAATATATATTGTAAAAAAAAATAAAAATAAATTAATAAATAGTAATTTAAATTAGGAGGAATAACTATGAATCTTTTTGAAACTGTTAAACAAATTGTAAATACTGAACCTGGTGTTCTTTTACATTGCTTAACGGAAAGTAGTAATTATATGTTAAAAGAGTTAATGTTTTCAGATAAGTACAACAAGTACCATACATTGCAAGATAAATTTTGTAATGCTGTGGTAGATTTAAATTATGAAGTTATTGATAAAATAAAAAGAAGTGGAGATACACATCTAATTTTACTGCAAAATATTCAAGCAGAAATTTATCAATATTATACTTTATTAAAAGAATTAGAAATTGATAAAAAACTTGATAACATGCATCTTTTACAAGATGTTGGCACTCACAACTTACAAAATTGCAAAAGATTTACTAGATTTTTTGATGATAATGTAAAAAAAGATTCTATCTGTAATTATCATTTAGAAAATCTAAAAACTTATATTGGTAAATATTTTGACAATAGCGATAATCCAAGTTTAAAAAAATTATGCAAACATTCTATTGAGGAACAAATCAAGTTATATGATAAATTGGTTGAATGTTTTAAAATTTATCCACTTAATTTCATGCCAACTATTTTTTTATTTTATGTAATTAAAAATTAAGATATAGCGAATTTGCTATATCTTTTTTTGTTTATTATCAAAATATTTACTTGTTGTTTCTAAACCATCAAAATTATTTTGTTTTAAAGCTTCATATGCAACTATTGCAACACTATTTGACAAATTAAGTGATCTTATATTCTCTCTCATTGGAATTCTTACAGCCCTGTCAAATCTTTCTAATATATAATCTTCCGGTATACCTCTTGATTCTGGACCAAATACAATATATGTATTTGGTGTATATTTGACATCACTATACACTTTTTTTCCTTTTGTAGTTAAAAGATAAATATCATCTGTTTTTACTTTATCTTTAAAATCTTGTAAATTTTCATATATTTTTATATCTAGCTTGTCCCAATAATCAAGACCTGCTCTTCTTACTGCTTTTTCAGATATATCAAATCCAAGTGGCTTTACAAGATGTAAAGTAGCTCCTATTACCGCACATGTTCTTGCAATATTACCTGTATTCTGCGGTATTTCTGGTTCAACTAATACTATATTTAATCCCATAGTTTATACACATCCCCTTTATATATTTCTCCCCAATATATCTAAATATTTAGCAGAAAAATTTTTTAATTTTAATTTGTTTTCATCATATTTTAAATATTCTAATATATCATTACAAGTCTTTTTAGCAATATTATAATCTTGTATAGTTATATCTTTTTCATCTAATGCTTGTTCTAATTCATCTTCATCTAATATCTCAATTTGATTTTCATGGGTTAAAACAACATCTAAATACATATCATCTATATATGGAACATTATTTATTATTCCAGATGATTTTATTATATCAAAATACCATTCCATAGGTTCTTTTTTTTCATTATACATTGCTGTTATAGCAAAATTTTTATTATCCGGATATATTTGTACCCAAGTATAATTTGGTGCTAAAATACAATCAATAGTTCCTGTATTCCTTTTTAATATCCAATCTTTTTTAACAGATTTTATTTTAATAACAGAAATACTTCCTTTAAATTCTTCTGTATCAACTACTTCATAAGTAAATTTACAATCTGTTATGTTTTTATGATTTGATGCATCTGCAAATTTTCTTATCATGTTTTATCCACCCTACCTTCACACAGTTAATAAGTATACCACAAAATCACAAAACTTACAATAATAAAAACCCTAAAGTTAATACTTTAGAGTTTTTTGAAGTTTTTCAATTCTTTTGTTTTGAATTTTAATATATAATATTACATTTTTTCAAAAAGTGGTTGTATATTTTCTAGATCAATAGGATTTATATTATAAATAAATTCCCATTTATTATTATCTATTTTAAGATATTCCTTGATTTTATTAGACACGTTAGGCATAAATGGTTCAATTAAAATAGAAATATTTGCAATTGCTACAGTGCATGTATAAATAATATCATTAAATTTCTTAATATTTTCTTTAAATTCTACCCATGGCTTTTTCTCATCATAGTACTTGTTCACAAAATCTAGTAATTCCATTATTAATATAGTAGCTTTTTTAAATTCTATATTTTCTATACAATTTGATATTTCTATATATTTATTTTTTATATAATCCTCTACTTCTTTATCTAATATACCAGCAGGAATACTATTTAACCCTTTATAATTTAATGTCCTATTTACAAAATTACCAAGTTTATTTGCAATTTCATTATGAACTGATTTATATTCATCTTCTGTAAAATTTGAATCTTTCGTTTCAGGTCCATTCTTTATTAAATAAAATCTTAATGTATCAACATTAAACTTTTCTAAAGCTTCTTTTACTGTAAGTCCAATACCTTTACTTTTAGAAAACTTTTTATCATTAAAATTTAAATATTCAGTAGACACCATCACATCTGGTAAATGATAATTGTCTTTTAATCCAATAAGTAAACCAGGAAAAATTAAAGAGTGAAATATTATATTATCTTTTCCATGAACCATGTAAATTTTAGAATATTTATTTTTCCACCAGTCTTCAAAATTCAAATTATTTTCATTACAATACTTCATACTAGCAGTTAAATATCCAAATACAGCATCAATCCATACATACATTTTTTTATCTTCAAATCCTTTAATTGGAATATCAATCCCCCAATCTAAGTTTCTTGTTACTGCTCTTTCTTTTAAACCTAATTTTAAATATTTCAAAGATTCGTTTTGTGAATTTTTTCTCCATTTATGAAGGTTATTAGATACATATTCTTCAATTAAAAGTTGCAATTTATCCAATCTTAAATACAGATTTTTATTTTCTTTTGTTGTTGTTTTATTCCCACATTCATTACAAGTTGCATTCTTTAAATCTTCTTTTGTTGGTATATAACCACAATCACATTGATCACCTTTTGTTTCATTACCACAATTTGGGCAAATCAAAATCAATTCTCTATCAGCAACAAATTTATTACAAAATTTGCAATAATTATCTTCATCTATTTTTTCTGTAATATACCCATTATCATATATTCTTTTAAATAAATCTTTTACAATATTTTTATGAAAATCATCTAAAGTTTTTGTATATAAATTATATGAAAAAAGGCTCTTATTAAATACTTCTAAAAATTCTTTATGATATTTTTCAGCTATAATATTTGGACTTACTTTTTCTTTTTTAGCTCTTTCTGTAATTGGTGTTCCATGACAATCACTTCCAGAAATATATATAACATCATCACCATATAATCTATGATATCTTGCTAATATATCACCAGGTAAAAGAGCAGCTAAATGTCCTAAATGTAAAGAACTATTAGCATAAGGCCATGCTCCACCTATTATTATTTTTCTATTCATACTTTATCTCTCCTATTTTAATTTTTATACTAAGGATTATAACATTTGAATAGTAATATTTCAATATTTAATTATATTTAATTAATAAATAAAACCCTAAAGTTAATACTTTAGAGTTTTTTAGTCAGACATTTCATCATTAATAGATTTCCCAGTTATTGCATTATACAATGTGTTCCATGTTATATCTCCTACTATACCATCTTCATCTAATTTAAATAAATGTTGCATTTCAAGTACAGAATTTTTAGTTTTTGGTCCAAAAATACCATCTTCTTTTAATTTATGTATAACAGCATATTTTAATGCTAATTGATTTATATATTTTTGAAGTGCTAATACATATTTTCCCACACTTCCTTCTTTAATAATATTATCTGATTTATTATATGGCTCGTTTTCATATTTCCTATACATTCCACTTATATCAGTATTTGCAACATATCTTAATTTGTTTAAGGTAAATCTATCTACATATCCTGTTTCATGCAAAAAATTTAATCTTTGAAAACATTTTACCGCATTTTCAGTTGATTCGTCATATATTCCATCTTCTACTACAACTGGCAACTCTTGATAAATTTTTGCTGCCTTAACAAGATACGATTGGATTCTTTCTACATCTTCTCCTGTATTACCCTTTCTTACAATACTAGAATTTGGGTTATAACCATAAACATTTTTATATCCCTTATTTGTCATTTTCCTATTTATCCTAAAATTATTATTTGAAATATTTTTTCTTCTCATAATTACCTCCAGTAAACTATACTACATACTATGTTAAACTAAAAAAAATATTACCTATATTGATAATTTATCTATAGTTTGATAAAATATATTCAAGAGGTAAGATTATGGAACATATAATATTTGCAAATCCTGTTTCAGGTAGAAAAAACGGTAAAAAGAAAGCTATAATAGTTCAAAAATTGTTAAGAAAAAATAATATTAAATCAAAGATATTCTTATCTGAATATCCAAGACATTTAACTTATGTATCAAGAAAACTAGCCAAAAAGAAAAAATGTAGATTTTATGTTATTGGTGGTGATGGTACTTTAAATGAAGTAGTAAGTGGTATAATTGGTACTGATTCAGAGATTGTTGCTATTCCTGGAGGTACTGGAAATGATTTTGTAAAAACAGTATCAAAATATATGAGTTTAAGAAAGATAGTACTTAATTCAATAAATAAAGAAAGTACAAAAACAGACTGTATATCAGTTGGTAATGATATGTATTGTATAAATATACTGAATGCTGGTTTTGATGCAATGGTCGGCAAAAATGTTGATAACTTTAGAATATTTAATTTTTTAAGTGGTAAAATGAAGTATAACCTATCAATATTTTATACCTTACTTAATAACAGAAATTACAAGTTTAAAATACGTGATGATATTAATGGTATATTTAAAGGTCATTATACCTTAATTGCTATTGCAAATGGAAAATACTATGGTGGTGGTATATGTCCATGTCCAAACGCAGATGTTCATGATGGCAAACTAGATATATGTCTTGTTGATTCTACTACTATTGGTCAAAAAATAGTTTTACTTCCAAAATACAAAAAAGGTAATCATTTAAATCATAAAAAGGCTCATATATTTAAAGCTAAAAAATTACATATTGTATCTACTCATCCATTTCCTGTATCTATTGATGGAGAAATATTTTATACAAATAAATTATCAATTAAAGTTTTAAAAGATGCAGTAAATATTGTACATATTGATTAATTATTAATTATTAATTTTAACAAAAAAATTCCTACCAGATATAAACTGGTGGAATTTTTTTGTTATTATTCTTGTATTTCATCATCATCTATTTCTACATTTTCTCTTGGTTTTAATAATGGATAAAGTACAACATCACGTATATTATAGCTATTTGTTAAGAATTGTAAGAATCTATCTATACCAAGTCCCCAACCAGAAATTGGTGGCATTCCATATTCCATAGCTTTAATATATTCATGATCTATACTCATAGCTTCTTCATCGCCATTTTCTTTTAATTTACTTTGTTCAATTAATCTTTTTTCTTGTTCAACAGAATCTACAAGCTCTGAATAACCATTAATAATTTCTTGTCCATTTACAATTAATTGGAATCTATCAGAAATATTTTTGTTTTCATCATTACTTCTAGCAAGTGGTGATAAATCAATTGGATGTTTTGTTAAAAATGTAGGTTTAATAATATTTGGTCTACTTACTTTTTTATATAATTGATCTATTAAATTACCTCTACCTAAACTTTCTATATTTTCAGCTTCTAAATCTATATTTCTATTTTTAATTTCTTGTAATAACTCCTCTGCTGTTTCATATTTATCAATATCAATTCCACAATCTTTTATTAATAAATCTCTAAATGAAACAACATCCCACTCATCACCAAAATCAATTTCTTTATCTCCAATTTTTACTACTAAATTTCCATCAAATAAATTTGAAATTATATATCTTACCATTTCTTGCATTAATTTCATGTTGTCTTCATAGTTATAATATGCACTATAACCTTCTACCATAGTAAAGTCTTGTAAATGATTTACACTAATTCCTTCATTTCTAAAATCTCTTGCAATTTCAAAAATATTTGTAAATCCTCCAATTATTAATTTCTTTAATGTAAGTTCTGGCGAAATTCTAAGATAAACATCAGTATTATATGTATTATGATGTGTTATAAATGGTCTTGCTGTAGCGCCAGAAGCAGTATTTTGCAATATTGGTGTTTCTACTTCTATAAAACCTTTACTATCTAAAAAGTCTCTCATTAATTTAATAAATTTAGATCTTAGTAAAAACCTTTTCTTTGTTTCTTCATTCATTATTAAATCAAGATGTCTTTCTCTATATAATATTTCTTTATTTGTAACGCCATGGAATTTTTCAGGTAGTGGTCTTAAAGATTTACCTAAGAAAGTACATTTTTTTACTCTTATTGTTTTTTCTCCAGTTTGTGTTACAAAAGTATCTCCCTCAACACCTATAAAGTCACCAACATCTAAAGTTTCATGAATAAATTTATATTTTTCTTCTCCAAGTTCATCTTTTTTCAAGCAAAGTTGAATATGTCCTTCTATGTCTCTTAAATCTAGGAAACTTATTTTTCCCATTTTTCTTTTAGACATAACACGGCCAGCCACTTTTACATTTTCAACTCCTGGCTCTAACTCTCTTACTTGTTTTAAAGTATGAGTTATCTCAAATCTTTCTGGATGAACAGATATACCAGCATCTATTAATTTTTGCTCTTTTTCTTCACGAATTTTTCTTAATTCATTTATTTCTCCCACAACGTTTCTCCTCCATTTTCTATTGTAATCTTTTTATATTTAATACTTTATATTTTGCCACACCATCTGGTGTTTCTACTTCAAATATTTCGCCTTTTTTCTTGTTTAAAGCAGCTTTTCCAACTGGTGATTCATTAGAGATCTTATTTTGTGACATATCAACTTCAGATGCACCAACTATTCCATATGTTACTTCTTCTTCAAATTCATAGTCATATAAAGTTACTTGTGTACCAACACCAACTTTTCTTGTTGAAATATCATCATCATCTACTACTTTTGCATGTCTTAATGTATTTTCAAGTTCCATAATTTTTGCTTCTAGTAATGCTTGTTCGTTTTTTGCATCATCATATTCTGAGTTTTCAGATAAGTCTCCAAATTCTCTTGCAACTTTTATTCTTTCTGCTACTTCCATTTTCTTTGGACCTTTTAGCATTTTTAATTCTTCTTCTAATTTATTATAACCTTCTTGTGTTAACATTATATCTCTTTCTTCCATTGTTTCCTCCTAAAATAATATATATTATATCGTATTTGTCAAGTTTTAAGCAAAAATATATGCTAATTTCAATTTGCTAAACTCTTCTGTTTTTATATTCATTCTATTACAAAATATCTTTATATCATCTTTATATTTTTTGTACTTTTGATAGTTTTCATTGTATATATCACTATCTACATCTAGCATATCTATATATATTCCATCTTTATTTAGTATAAAATGTGATGTAAAATCTTTTTTATTTATATTGCTATACATAAGATAAATATGGTAATCTGTGATATTTCTTTTTTGTATTATATCTATTGTTGTACCATATTCATTATTTATTTTATCTACTATATTAGATAATTTTTTATAATCAGATTTTGAAATATTATTTGTTTTTAAAATATCTAGAAATTTATACTCAGATATATATTCTATTATTTTATCATAATTAAAATCATTTATATTATCTAAAACAAGTAAAATTTTTAATTTACTTTTATCTTTTTTTACATCACTTATGTATTTTACTATATATTTTTCATCATGTTCTAACATTTCATTTTTTATATTTATTTGTGCAAGTTCGATATTTTTTACTAGTGATAAAATATATTCTAAATATTGTTTTATTTTTTTATCTTCTTCAATTTTTTTTGAATATAAAATATTAAACTTGATCTTTTTATCACTATTTGCATAAGCATATTTTCTTATCATATGTTGAATTTTTTTTACTAAAAAATAAATTAGAAAAACAAATCTTTCTTTATCTATATTTTTCTTTATAAAATTTATATTAAATTTAACATGTATATTACATGTATTTTTCGAATTTAAAATATCTTTAACAATTTTAAAACTAGAAACTTGCTTTTCATCACATATACTTATAAAAATATTATTCATATAAATCACCTATAAATGTTTATATGAATACAAATTATAATATATGAATTTTTTTACTGTTTTTTTTATATTTAGACATTATTTTTACCAAGTTTTGTTCTATCTGTCTTTTTTAATAGTAGATCTTTTAAAGTATCTCCTGTTAAATTTCTAGTTAATGTTCCATTTTCAGCAACAGAAATTATTCCAGTTTCCTCAGATACAACTATAACTAATGCATCTGATATTTCGGTAATTCCTACTGCAGCTCTATGTCTTGTTCCAAGAGCTTTAGGAACTGTTACTTCTGATGCAAGAGGCAAAATACATTTTGCTGCCACTATTTCTGTACCAGAAATAACTATCGCTCCATCATGTAATGGTGTTCGTGGCATAAATATATTTTGAATAAGCTCAGATGATATTTTAGCTTTTAAAGCTATACTTTCCTTTAATACCTCAGAAATTTTAGTATCTCTTTCTATTACAATAAGAGCTCCAATACTTTTTAATGATAATATTTCAACAGCTTTTACAATCTCTGATATAGAATGTTTAATTAAAATATTGTCATCCATATCAAAAACGTCAACTATTTTACTTCTTCCTATTCTTTCAAATATATTCCTAAGCTCTGGCTGAAATACAACGATAAGCAAAATAACTCCATAGGATAGGAAATTTGTTAATATAAAGTTTAATATTACCATATTAAATACTTTTGCTATTAAAAATAAAAAGAATATTAATAATATACCTTTAAAAATTTGTCCCGCTCTAGTTGTCTTTATTATTTTATAAAAATAATAAATAATAAACATAACTATAATTAAATCTGCAATTAAAATAAGTACTCTTATTGGACTAGTTAAATCTAAAATTCTTACTAAATCGTAAATCATATTTACAAAACCCGAAAAAATGTTTTGTAACACATACATCACCTCTTATTTATAATGACTGTAATGCATATACTAAATAAGCAAATGAAGAAAATGTCATACCAAAAATTAGTATTCCTATTACTACCCATTTTGCAACTAAAGTAGATTTTTTTTGTTTTACTTCTCCTTTTTCCATCTTAATCCTCCTTATTTTACTATAATTAAAAATCAAATTTATCGCTAAAATATTTATCTAATTTGTCTATTTCTACTCTTTCTTGGCTCATTGTATCTCTATTTCTTATTGTAACACAATTATCAGTCTTACTTTCAAAATCGTAAGTTATACAATATGGTGTTCCAATTTCATCTTGTCTTCTATATCTTTTTCCAATACTTGCAGTTTCATCAAAATCCACATTGTATTTACTAAGTAATTTTTCATATATTGTATATGCTTCTTCACTTAGTTTCTTTGATAAAGGAAGAACTGCTATTTTTACTGGTGCAAGATAAGGATGAAGTTTTAATACAACTCTTGTATCATTATCATTTATTTTTTCTTCCTCATATGCATTACATAAAAATGCAAGTGCTACTCTATCACATCCAAGAGAAGGTTCAATACAATATGGTACATATCTTTGATTTGTTGCCTCATCTAAATATGTCATATCTTCACCAGAAAATTCCATATGTCTTGATAAATCGTAATCTGTTCTATCTGCTATTCCCCATAACTCTCCAAATCCAAATGGGAAGTTAAATTCTATATCTGTTGTAGCATTACTGTAATGTGATAGTTCTTCTTTTTCATGATCTCTAAGTCTTATATTTTCATCTTTCATTCCTAGATCTTCTAAGAACTTTTTACAATACTCTTTCCAATATGAAAACCACTCTAAATCTTCTCCAGGTTTACAGAAAAACTCAAGTTCCATTTGTTCAAATTCACGTGTTCTAAATGTAAAATTACCTGGTGTTATTTCATTTCTAAAAGATTTTCCTATTTGTCCTATTCCAAGTGGTAATTTTTTTCTAGTTGTTCTTAAAACATTTTTAAAATTAACAAATATTCCTTGTGCAGTTTCTGGTCTTAAATATATTGTAGCTGTATTATCTTCTGTTACACCTTGAAATGTCTTAAACATCAAATTAAATTTTCTTATATTTGTATAATTATGTTTCCCGCATTTAGGACAACATATACTATATTCATCTATTATATTTACTAATTCTTCATCACTCATTCCGTCATTTACTTTTATATCTATTTTATTATTAAAAGCAAATTCTTCTATAAGTTTATCAGCTCTAAATCTACTTTTACATTCTTTACAATCAATTAACGGATCTGTAAATTTTCCACCTAAATGCCCTGAAGCTTCCCAAGTTCTAGGATTCATTAAAATACTTGCATCAATTCCAACATTATGTGGATTTTCTCTTACAAATTTTTTCCACCATGCTTTTTTTATATTATTTTTTAGTTCTACACCTAGTGGACCGTAATCCCATGTATTGGCAAGACCTCCATATATTTCTGAACCAGGATATATATATCCTCTTGCTTTACACAGATTAACTATTTTTTCCATTGAATCTATCATTTATGTATTTTTCCTCCTTTAGCAGTTATTTATTTGCTGTATTTTCAATTGTTACATCAACAACATTATATTTTTTGTCTACAAGTTCACCTGCATTAAATACAATATGTAAATTTGAATCTTTTATGTAAAATTCTTCAAGTCCAGTTGTAGCATATGTAAAATCACTTTCGTTCATCATATTTTCACTTACAACATAATTTAAAAGATTACTTCTTATTATTGACTTATAATCTTTACCAAGTACATCTGTTGCTATAGATCCTAAAGTTAATTTTTCTTTAGAAACTACATTTATATTATATGTAGTTATAGTATCAGATATAGATGTTTGCTTTTCATCATCTACTGTTCTACTATGTATTGTAAGAGACAATATCTTTTTTGTACCAACCATATTTTCATATGAGTTATATGTTACTGTATATGTATAATTACTTTCTACATTTTTCATGTTTTCTTTTGATGAATTAAATACATTTGTATATTTATTTTCTATTTCTTTATTTAATTCTTCTAAATCTTCCCCATTAATGTATACTTGCGGAATTGTCATATTACTTTTCCATTTAGAATTTGATTTATCTTGAAATCTTACATTTTTAACTTCTACACCAACATTTTGTGCTTCATTTAATTTCTCTTCAGTATTATCTTCTATATTTACAAGTTTATTCATTTCTGGTTCTTTACTTCCAATTACAACTGGCTCTTGCTCATTAGATATTGCAAGATATATTATAACTCCACCTACAGCTAAAAACAAAAATAGCAATACCACAGGCCATTTTGAATTTTTCTTTGGTTCATTTATTCTCATCGTTTCCATTTTAATCACCCTCGCACATATTTTACTACATTTAACTACATTTTTCAACAAAAAAGACGTTTAAACTACATTTTTATTGATTTTACGTTTATATTAATTCCAAATAAATTAATTCCTGTTGCATTATCTACAGCATATATAACCGCATTTCTAATAATTGAAGATAAGTTTTGTAATTTTTCTCCAAATTTTACTTCTATATCAATATCTAGCTTCATACCATCATTAAACTTTGTTGTACTTACCTTATATACTTTAGTTACACCATGTATCCTTGAGACAGTATATCCAATTATATTATTTATGACATTATCTGATATAGTATAGTTACCTAAATAACTATATGTTGGTCTAATTATTGTTTTTTCTGCAGTATCAACTTGTTCTTCTTTACTTCCAAAAAAATTAAAGTTTCTTAAATTTTCTAAAAAATATCCTGAGAATTGTTTTTTTATCTCAAAAGTTGGAACAGGAACTACATGTTTTCCATCGTTAATTCTAGAACTACGCGCTTTTTTTATCTGATCCTCTGTTGCAACATCTTCAATATATATAGTTTTGTATACTTTTCCTAAATCTAAATTTGTAACAATTCTATCAATCATTTCATCTGAAGTACCAAGAATTAAAATTTTATCAATATTTTCTTTTTTTATAGCTTTTTTCATTTCATTTTTTCTATCTTCTTTTAAAAAAATAGCTGCTTTTACAGAGGCAATTTTACTTGCCTCTGTTTTTGCAGATTTTCCAGCTATTACTTTTGTATCTTTTATTAAAATTGCATCATCTATAATATAATGAATATTCAACTGCTTTGCAACTTTTTGTGCATTATAACTTTTTCCTGTGCCTGTTTTACCAACAAATGCATAAATTTCCATTAAAACACCCCTAAACTTCCATAAGGTCTTTTGCTGTTAAACTAAATTTATTTTCATCTTTATTAATTTCAATTACTTTAACTAAAATATCATCTCCAACTTTTAATACATCTTCTACTTTATCCACTCTTTTATTTGAAATTTTAGATATATGCAAAAGTCCTTCTTTACCAGGTAATATTTCAACCAAAGCTCCAAATTGTAATATTTTAGTTACTTTACCTAAATATACTGCATTTAATTCTACATCTCTTGTAAGTCCTTCTATTATTTGTATTGCTCTATCTAATTTCTTAGCATCTACACCAGATACAAAAACAGTACCATCATCTTCAATGTCTATTTTTACACCTGTTTCCTCAATTATTTTATTTATAGTTTTACCACCAGTACCTATTACTTCACGTATTTTGTCTGGATTTATTTTTATTGTTTCTATTTTTGGTGCATATTTAGATAAATTAGCTCTTGGTTTATCAATTGCTTTCAACATTACTTCATCTAATATATATTCTCTTGCTTTTTTAGTTCTTGCAAAAGCTTCCTTTATTATTTCGTATGATAAACCATCAATTTTTATATCTACTTGTATTGCTGTTATTCCTTTTTTTGTACCAGCAACTTTAAAATCCATATCACCAAAGAAATCCTCAATACCTTGTATATCTGTAACCATAACATAATCTTTAGTATCGCCATTTTTTGTAAATAAACCAGTAGATATTCCAGCAACTGGTGCTTTAATTGGAACACCTGCATCCATTAAAGCAAGTGTTGAGCCACAAACACTACCTTGTGATGTTGAACCATTTGAAGATAGTACTTCTGATACAACTCTAATTGTATATGGGAATTCTTCCATTGATGGTATAACTGGCTCTAAAGCACGTTCAGCTAAAGCTCCATGTCCGATTTCACGTCTACCAGGACCACGTGATGGTCTTGCCTCTCCTACTGTATATGATGGCATATTATAATGGTGCATATACCTTTTTGAACTTTCTTCATCTAATCCATCTATTTCTTGTTCATCAGATATACTACCTAAAGTTACCATTGATAATACTTGAGTAAGTCCACGAGTAAATAATGCACTTCCATGTACTCTTTCAAAAAGACCAACTTCTGCTGATAATTCTCTTATCTCATCATTTGCCCTTGAATCAACTCTTTTATTTTCATTTATTACAAGTTCACGTACAGCTTTTTTCTCAGCTTTATACAAAGCTTCATTTAACATTGATTTATTTTCGTTATATACATCTTCTCCAAATTTTTTGATATATTCTTCTTTTACAAATTCATTTACTTTATCTACATTTTCATCTCTTACCCACTTTTCTTTTACTTGAACAGCTTCTTTTAATTTATCTGTTGCAAGCAAGTCTACAAAATCTACCATATCTTGAGGTACGGCAAAAGATTTATATTCTTTCTTTTTCTTTCCAACTTCTTTTTTTATTGTAGCTATAAACTTACAAAGTTTTTTTATCTCTTTATGTGCAACTTTTATAGCTTCTAACATTTTTTTATCTTCAACTTCTTTTGCTCCTGCTTCAATCATACAAATTTTATCTGGTGTAGCTGAAACAGTTAAATCAAGTGTTGATTTTTCTCTTTGTTTTAAATCTGGATTTAAAACTATCTCACCATCAACTATACCAACTTTTGTTGTTCCAACTAAAACATCAAAAGGTATATCTGATATATTAAGAGCAATAGATGCACCAATTGAAGCTGGTATTTCTGGTAATACATCTGGTTCAACAGCTAGTACTAATGCAGAAATTACTGTGTCATTTCTATAATCTTTTGGAAATAATGGTCTTAGTGGTCTATCTATAACACGAGAAACCAAAATTGCTTTTGTTGATGGTTTTCCTTCTCTTTTTATATATCCACCAGGAATTTTTCCAACTGAATATAATCTTTCTTCATAATCTACTGATAAAGGTAGAAAATCAATTCCTTCTTTTGGCTCTTTTGACATTGTAGCATTTACCAAAACGCAAGTCTCTCCATATCTTACAAGACATGATCCATTTGCAAGAGTAGCCATCTTCCCTGTTTCTACTACAAGTTTTTTACCTGCAAATGTAGTTTCAAATTTTTTATACATAAAAATCCTCCTTTATTTTTTCAATAAAAGGCTGTAATAATAATTTCTAAGTATATATAATATACTCACAAATTATTACTACATATCGCCTTTTATTTACACTTAAAGTATTATACTATATTTTCTATTTTTATTCAAGTAACATAAATTTATTTTTATTTACAATTATTGTTTATTATTAATATATATTTAAAATAAAAAGTCAACAAATTATTTGCTGACTTTTACAATAAATTTTATATTTTATCTACCTTCTCGAATCTATATTTTTGTTTACAATTTGGGTATTTTTCTTTATCAACCAAACTTGAAAACATATCATATGGTCTAATCCACAATTTATTTTCACCATATAAAGCTCTATATACGACATAATCTTTTTGATCTTTACTATTTGTTGCAATATCTTCTACAAGATAATAATTTCCTTTAAAATGTCTATAGATAGTATTCTTTTCAATTTTATTTTCCATTTTTCAAATCCTCCAAAGCTTTAGCTATTTGATCTGGACAAGATGTATTTTTTTGATTACATTTTATTCCTTTTAACTTTAAAATAACATCTTCTACATTCATTCCTTTTATTAGCGATATTATGCCTTTTAAATTACCATTACATCCGCCAAGTACTTCTAAATTTTGTATTTTTCCATTTTTTATATCAAAAACGAAATTCCTAGAACATACACCTGTAGGTTTATATGTATAAATCATATTTATGCCTTATTATTACAACCAAGTACATCAACAATTTTATGAGATACCATTTTTTCAACAGCTTCTCTTGCTTTACCTAAGTAAACTCTAGGATCAAATACTTCTGGTGAATCTACAAAGCATTCTCTAATATTTGCAGTCATTGCAAGTCTAATATCACTATCTATATTTATTTTACATACAGCCATTGTTGCAGCTTTTCTTAACATTTCTTCTGGTACACCTTTAGCACCTGGGATATTTCCACCATATTTATTACACATCTCAACAAATTTTTGTGGTACTGATGAAGCTCCATGTAAAACAATTGGAAAATTTGGTAATCTTTTTGAAACTTCCTCTAATATATCAAATCTTAATTTTGCTTCACCTTTAAATTTATATGCACCATGACTTGTTCCTATTGCAATTGCTAAAGAATCACAACCTGTAAGTTTTACAAATCTCTCGGCTTCATCTGGATCAGTAAACATAGCATCACTATCTGCTACTTTTACATCATCTTCAATTCCTGCAAGTTTACCAAGTTCTGCTTCTACTACAACTCCTCTTTCATGCGCATAATCAACTACTTTTTTTGTTAATTCAACATTTGTATCAAAATCATATTTAGAACCATCTATCATAACTGATGTAAATCCAGAATCAATACAGTCTTTACAAGTTTCAAAATCCGGTCCGTGATCTAAATGAAGTACTACTGGAATATCTACTCCATTTTTATTTGCACATTCAATTGACGCCTCAACCAATTTTTTTAAATATATTGGATTTGCATATTTTCTAGCACCTGCAGATACTTGTAATATAACTGGTGCATTATTTTTTGTTGCAGCCTCCATTATACCTTGTATAATTTCCATATTATTTACATTAAAAGCTCCAATTGCATATCCACCTTTATATGCCTTTTCAAACATTTCTTTTGTGGTTACTAGTCCCATATATATTCCTCCTTAAATTATATTTTATACCAATTTATTATCTTGTCCATAAATTGTTATTTTGTTCTAAATTTTTATCTATAACATTTACTCTTTCTTTTGCTTCTCTTTCTGTTCTTTCTGCTGTGTTTTTTATTGCTTCTTCTTCTGAATAAACTTGAGATTTTAAACTGTTTCCAAATTTATTTCCCAAATTTGCCATAGTTCCTATAGCCATCCCTGTAGCTGCCCCCTTTACAATACTTTCAGTCATACTTGTTTTATAATTTTGTGATTCATTTACTTTTTCATTTTGAGATTTTTGTTCATGGTAGTCATCTACAATTTCCTGTTTCATTTCACTTACTTTTTGTTTATCATTACTTGTTAAAGTATTTGGTTCATAAGCTTTTTGATTTATATTTTGAGTTTCTACAACATTTGGTGAGGTAGTAATTTTTTCTATACTTTCCATTACTTCCATAGCTTTAATATAGTTTCCATCTTTTCTATATTCTTCAGCTTCATCCATAAGCCTCTTTACAACTTCTTTTTGATTTTCTAATGGATCTTTTTGTACTTTATTTAATTTATCATCTATTCTTTCATTTCGTAAATCATTTGCCCTTACACTTACCTTATCTTTTGAATCAATTGCTCTTTGTTGTCTTTTCATGTAAACAGAACCAATTTCTCTTTGTTGCATATCTTCATATCTTTCTTGTTCATTATTTCCAGCAATAAGTCTTTCCATACTTGGATCTAAATCATCCATTTCCAACTGTTTATTTACAAGTTTTGATTGTAAACTATCCATTCTGTTTTTAAATTCTTCAGTATCCATGCTATCTGATCTTTCAGAAAGATCAACAATTTCTTCTGATATACTATCTATTTCTTGACTTAATTGTGACACCTTACCAATATTTTTTTCTGTTTTAAGATTTAAAGCTTTCTCATTTTTTTCATCATATCCTGTAAGTTCTGATAATTTTTTATTTACCTCTTCACTATCTTTAAATATATCCATCCCTGAATATGCTTTATACATGGTATTTATCTTTTTTAAATATTTTTCATAAGCTATAAGCTTTGTGTTCATTTTTCTACCAGGAGATAATTCTCCAGTTTTAACTTGACCATTAAAACCAACCATTAGATCTTTTTTTAAGTGATAATATTCTTCTAATGTATTAGTATACATAGCTTCTAAAAATACTTTCTTTAAGTCTTTTGATTCCTCAACTTGCTTTTGATTATTATCTTTATCGTTACTTTTTTCTTCAAGCTTTTCTTTAGCTTCTTTTTCTATATTTTTATCTACTGCAAGACCAGATTTTTGAAGATTTTGTATTTCTTCTTTTTCCATTTCATTTTCTTGAACTTCTTGCTGATATTTTGATGTTGAATCATCATGATTTTCCATAGTTGATGATTTTATATCATCAATTTCATCTTGATTTAATTTTTTATTTAGTTTTTCATTTAAATTAACTTTATTTTCAATATTATCCCACAAAAAGCTTTGAAAACTTTTATCATCTTTTGGTTTTGTATTATTATAATATTTTTCAAGAACATTTAAGAACCTATCTTGCTTTTCTAAATCTTTTATAAGTTCTGGATTATTTTGAAAATCAGCATAAGACATAAAATCAGGTTTTGTATTTTTAAGATCAAATGCTGACATTTTTACTGTACCAACTTTTTCTTGTTTACTTGCCATAAGAATACCTCACTTTATAATTACTTTATTTTTATTTTACTACAAATATAAATTATTTTCAACAATGATTTATATATCAATATCAAGCTCTATCGGACAATGATCACTACCTAATATTTCACTATGAATTTTTGCTTCTTTAATTTTATCTTTCACATTTTCTGAAGTTATAAAATAATCTATACGCCAACCTATATTTTTACTTCTTGCACTATGCATATATGACCACCAAGTATAAGCATCTACAGTATCTTTATGTAAATATCTAAACGTATCTATAAATCCATTATTTAAAAGTAATGTCATTTTTTCTCTTTCATTATCAGTAAATCCAGCAGAATTATGGTTAGTTTTAGGATTTTTAATATCTATTTCTTCATGTGCTACGTTTAAATCACCACAATATATAACTGGCTTTTTTTCATTTAAGGTTAATAGATAATTTCTTATCTCATCTTCCCAAATCATTCTATAATCTAATCTTTCCAAATCCTTTTTAGAATTCGGTGTATATGAATTTACAAGAAAGAATTTATCATACTCTAAAGTTATAACTCTTCCTTCCTTATCATGTTCATCTTTTCCTATTCCATAATATACATTTAATGGCTTTATTTTTGTAAATATTGCTGTTCCAGAATATCCTTTTTTTATTGCACTATTCATATATTTTAAGTATCCATCATAATTTATATTTTCTGCTTGCTCTTCTTGCATTTTTGTCTCTTGAATACAAAATATATCTGCATTAATATTTTCAAAAAAATCATTAAATCCTTTATTTATACAAGCTCTAAGCCCGTTTACATTCCAAGATATTAATTTCATAAATTTCCTCCTTGATCTAAATTATATCATCTAACAAAAAAATAAACAAGCAATAAGCCTGTTTATTTTAATCTTTGTTTATACCAAATTGAAAACATTTCAATAGATTCTTTTGGCATTTTTCTTTGTCTTTCATTTCTCATATCATCATCCATTTGTGCAAGTGTTAAATCATATCCTTGTGGAATAAAGATATACCAAAGATCACTCCATTTTACATCTGTATCTTTACCTAATTTTTTAAATGATATTAGCCCTGGAATTTTACATTCGAAAAATTGTAAGTAAGCACCATCATAATATGCTAAACACTCACCAAAATGACAACTTCTATCTACAACACCATCCATTAATTTTAAAATCCCATCAACACCAATAGTATCTAATGCAAAGTTTACAAAAGCTTTTGGGAAACCATTTAAACTATTAATATAAAATCCTGTATCTAAAGCAATACATGGTTTGTTAACAAGTTTAAAAGCTTGTTTTACTTTAGATTCTGCAATAGTTCTTAAATCATCTGATCTAGGTTCTTCAAGTTCATACTCATAAATCTTAAATTCAAGTTGATTTTTTGTAAAATATTTTTGTGCAGTTGCAATCTTGCCTTTGTTATGAGTAACAAAAACAATTTCTTGTTTTTCAAAAGACATAATCAGATCCTCCTAACTTTTTAATGTTACTTTAATTATATCATATTTATTTTTTTATTCAACAAATTTTTTACAAAAACTTTTTCTATGAATAGGTGTAAGTCCGTATTTTTTTATTGCTTCGATATGCATTTTTGTACCATATCCCTTATGTTTTGCAAATCCATATTCTGGGTACAACTTATCAAAATTTACAAGCATTCTATCTCTTGTAACTTTTGCTATTATTGATGCTGCTGCAATTGATTCTGATTTTGCATCTCCAGATACTACTGTTTGTTTTTCAATATCAATATCTATTAATTGATTTCCATCTATTAACAAATAATCTGGTTTTATTTTTAAGTCTTTTACTGCTTTTATCATTGCAAGTTTAGTTGCATTTAATATATTTATTTCTTCAATAATATCAACATCCACAATACCTATGCCAACTGATATAGCTTCTTTTTTTATATCATCATATAACTTTTCTCTTTTTTTAGGTGATAATTTTTTTGAATCATTTACGCCTTCTATATATTTATCTTTTGGTAATATTACCGCTGCTGCAACTACTGGGCCACAAAGTGGACCTCTTCCAGCCTCATCTATTCCACATATATATTCATAACCTTCACTATACAAACTGTCCTCTATTTTTAACATTTCTTTTAATCTTTCAATTTCTTCGTCTTTCATATATGCCTCCTATAAATCTAAACATTCTTTATATACATCATTTTTAGGTATTGATTTTAGCTTTGCCACTTGCTTTATTGCTTCTTTTTTAGTAAAACCTTCTTCCATTTTTTCTTTTACTAAATCTTTTATAGATATTTTACTTAACTTTTCATTTTTTTCTTCTTCTAATTTTTCCTCTGAAAGTCCCTCTATTACAAGTACAATTTCACCTTTTATAGAGTTTTCTTTTATATTTTTAATTGCTTCTTCAAACGTTGTATATATATATTCTTCATGTATTTTAGTAAGCTCTCTTGCAATACATATTTTTCTTTCACCAAATGCTTCTTTCATATCTTCTAGTGTTGATAAAATTTTATGTGGAGCTTCATAAAAAATCATAGTTCTAGTTTCTTTACTTAAACTTTCTAATCTTTTATTTCTTTGTTTTTTATTTACAGACAAAAAACCTTCAAATGTAAAAGTTGTACTATTTATTCCACTCATTACAAGAGCTGTTACAAAAGCTGTTACCCCAGGTATAACTTCAACATGATATCCATTTTTTACTAAATAGTCTACTAAAAAATATCCTGGATCAGATATTATAGGCATACCTGCATCACTAACTAAAGCAATATCTTTTTTATCTTCTAATAATTTTACTACACTTTGTATTTTTTCTTGTTCATTATGTCTATGATAACTTATCATATGCTTTGAAATTTGCAAATAATTTAAAAGTTTTAAAGTATTCCTTGTATCTTCTGCTAATATTATATCTACTTTTTTTAAAGTTTCAACTGCTCTATATGTAATATCTCCTAGATTTCCTATTGGAGTACCAACAATATACAAGCACCCTTTTTCTATATCTTTTTCTACTATTTTATTTCCTCTTGTACTAACATTCTTTCTTGACATCTTTATTCTCCATTCCATATATTTTATATATACTATCTGTATAACTTCCATCCTCATTGTATTCTATTAATGGTTCTAATACATCTAACTGACCTCTTCCATTTTTCACGAATTCAAGAAGTACAATTGATGGCTTTTTATCTACTTTTGGATATACAAACTGTATTTTTTTTGGTTCTAATTTATATTTTCTTGCAAAATATATTATATCTACTAATCTATCTGGTTTATGAACCATATACATTTTACCATTGCTTTTTAACAAAGATTTAGATGTAAAAAAAACATCTTCTAATGTACACATTACTTCATGACGTGCTATATATTTTACAGTATCATCGTTTTTTATTCCAGTACCACCTTTTTTATATGGTGGATTTACACATATAATATCAAAAACATCTTTATTTTCATTATCTATTAATTTTTTTCTAATATTTTTGATATTTTTTATATCTTCATTTATACACTCTATTTTATCATTTAATTTATTTAAATTAACATTTTCTTTAAATAACTCAAACATTTCTTTTTGTAATTCAATACCATATATTTTTTTATACTTTTTCTTATATGAAATTATAACTGGTATAACTCCTGAACCAGTACATAAATCTAAAATAACATTATTTGCATTATTCGAACTCACAAAATTTGCTAAAAGAACACTATCCATACCAAAACAAAAATATCTTTTATCTTGTTTTATTTTATATCCGTTATATCCTAAATCTACTATATCAATATTTCCCATAAAATATCTCCTATTTCAAACAAGATTATACCATAAAATTTACAAAAAGACAAAATAAATAAAAAATATACAATCATAACCACCCGTAAAACGGGTGGTTTGCTCTGCGCCTAAAAGGCTTTTGTACTGGCACTTCTGGGCTTAAGCCCTACTGAATGGTCTGTCAACCGCATTTCTTTCTCAGGCTACCACTTAAGTGGTCCTAACCCTTTTTTTATTTTTCTTTCTTTTTCCTTTTCTTCCTTCTCAAATGGGTCAACATATTCTTTGATACTTATTTGATCTGTTGCTATATCTTCTTGTAATTGTTTTCTTATATATTCTTCTATTGCTTTTTTATTTTTGCCTACTGTATCCACATAATAGCCTGTACACCAAAAGTGCCTATTTCCATATCTGTACTTTAAGTTCGCATGTCTATCAAATATCATCAAGCTACTTTTTCCTTTTATATATCCCATTACACTTGATACACTATATTTCGGTGGAATACTTACTAGCCTATGTATATGATCTGGACATAATTCTGCTTCTATTATTTCTATTCCTTTCTGCTCACATAATCTCCTTATTATTACTCCTATATCTTTTCTTATTTTCCCATATATTGCCATTTTCCTATATTTGGGAGCAAACACTATATGGTATTTGCAATTCCAAGCACTATGTGCTAAACTATTTTTGTCTATTTTCATAGATAAATCTCCTCCTTTGATTTTATTTTTGCGGTTGACCAAACCAAAAATATTATATCAAAGGAGGAGATTTATTTCACTCATAGCTAAAAGCTTTTAGAACCCCACGTAAAACGCGGGGTTTTCATTATCCAAAAAACCAATACTAGTTTATTTACTAGTATTGGTTTACATTTTTTACATTTTTTGACTTATTATTTATTAATTTTACATTACATTTTTTACAATTTTTGGTATGTGTGTGTGTGTGTAGTATAATCGTATTTTTACCTCTTTTAGTTTACATATTTTAAATTTATACAATTATTTTATTTCCAATTTATAATAAAATTATACATATTATTTTTACTTTTTTCAAGTATAATTTATATTTTTTATATAATAAACTAAAATTTATACTTAAATAATATATAAATATATTTATTTAATATATTTATTTAATATTTTTATTTAATATTTTTATTTTTTATATAATCACCATCAAATTCATTTTCTAAAATATCCATATATAATCTATCATAATATTTCCCATTTAAAAATATAGCCTCTCTTTTATATCCAATATCTTTAAATCCACACTTTAAATAACATTTATGTGCCCTTTCATTTATGGCTAAAAGTGATAAATATATACTATGTAAATTTAAATATTTAAAACCATATTCTAAAATTAAATTTATAGCTTCTTTTCCAAATCCATTATTTCTGTATTTTTCGTCGCCTATAAAAATACCAAGTTCTGCACTTCTTGAAATAAAAATAATATTTTCAAGTCCTACTGTACCTATTACAATATCATTATCTAAAGTTACAATATCAAAACATCTTTTTTTATCATTACCTTTTGCTACATTTTCTAACCAATCTTTTTCATTTACAAAAGTTGTAATATCACTACTCTTTCCTGTATAATCTGTAACATTAAAATCATTCATCCATTCAGTATATTTTTTTATTGTTTCATCACTTACACTTTTTGGTGATAAATATATTCTTTCTCCTAATAACTTTTTAAAAAATTCCATATAATCACTCCTAAAAATATATATACATTATATCATTAAATTACAAAAAAGAATATATAATAATTACAATTTAAATTTTATTACGTTCAATTTTTCTAGATATCATATTGTATAACTCTTGTCCCATATACTGCTCTCCAAGGTTCTCCTTCTATTTCTCCTCTTTTTTTATGTATTATTATTTCTGTTAAATTATTCGATCTACCAAATGCGCTACTTTCAATTTTTTGTATTGTATTTGCAACCTCTATTTTTCTTAATGATGAACAACTATCAAAAGCTCCAACTTTTATTTCTTTTATTGGTGCTTTTAAATTTACCTCTAATAAATTGGCATGTGAATAGAAAGCATAACCTTCAATTGTTTCAATAGTTTCTGGTAAATCATTTATATTAGCCAAATCATAAGATGCAAAATATAATGTCTTTCCATCTTTGCTTACTAAGTACTTATTATCTATTGATTTATATTTTGTATTTTCTTCAGATACTTCAATTTCTTTTACATAAATTATAGAAGTGTTAACTATATTTGTTACATTTTTTGGAATATATAAATAAGTAACGCTTGAAGGAATCGTATTAACTCCGGTTATTGTTTCCAAACTTTCTGGAAATTTTATTGAATTTATCCCTTCAATTAAAAATGTTCCATTGATTAATCTTTTTACACCTTCTTTTACAACCACATCTCCATCTTTATTACACTTAATTAAAGTTTCTAAACTTTTATCATATAAATCATTATCTATACTTGCATAATATAAATTTCCTTCATCTACTACCAATTTATCTAATTTATGTACTCCTAAAGCTAATGGTTCTCCAATTGCTTTTATATTTGATGGTATATATATTTCTTTTATACTTATAATTCCATTCATTGCATAAGAAGATATTTCTTCTGTATTTTCATTAATTTGTATGCTAGTTACACTTCCTGTAACAGTTAATAATGTTTTATAATCTTTTGTATAAAGACAATTATTTTCAAAAATAAAATTATCATTTGCACTTGTATCTATGTTATTTAAATTTCTACAAGCTGAAAATGCACTAGAATTTATTTCAGTAACAGAACTTGGAATTATTACTTTTCGTAAATTTTGACAATTACTAAACGTTTGCCCGTCTATCTCTTTTAAAGAACTTGGTATTTTTACTTCATTTATACCAGAACGTAAAAAAGACTGTCCACCTATAAATGATATGCTATCTGGTAAATTTATACTTGTTAAATTTTTTGTTACTCTAAAAGCTTGGCTACCAATATATGTAACAGTATTTGG
>CALWOE010000011.1 GCA_944383035.1 uncultured Clostridia bacterium | reverse complement strand
TTTTTTAGATATTCTTTAATTTTTTCTATATCAATTTGATCTTTTTGTGTATTTCTTTTTATTTTAAATTTTAAAATAGTATTTAAATCTTCTAAATTATATGGATTGCATACGTCCATATTAAAATCTTCTTTATTGTTAACAACAACTTCAATTAAATCACTTATATGATAAAATCCGTATTCGTTCTTTTTATCTTCAGATAAACTATATTTATCTTTAATTTTTTTAAATAGTTCTTTTGAAATACATAAATCTAAATCTTTAGCTTGTTTTCTTATGCCTCTAATAACCATTGAAGCACCAGATAATACGTAATATTCGTCCTTTGGAAAATTAAGTTTGGATAATAATTTTAATATTTGTTCTTTATTCACATGGTTCACTCCTTTTAAATATTAATAAAAATATATCATTTATTATATAATAAATCAAGAAAATATATTATAAGACTTTATATTATGTTTTATTTTATTTAACTTTATATACTTTTTGAATATTATTATATAATTTGAAAATAATAAAAGTATGAATAAATTGTATTTAATAAAAAATTCTGAGTGTTTTCAGGGAGAAAAATATTTAAATAAAAATAAAAAATATTTTGAAGGTTGGTATTTTAAAAATGTATGTAATGACAAAGGGATTTCTTTTATACCTGGTATAAATTCAAATGGTAAAGATAAAAAAGCATTTATACAAGTAATTACTAATAATATGTCTTATTTTGTAAATTATGATATAGATGATTTTTCATTTAATGCTGATCCATTTTATATTAAAATAAAAGATAACTATTTTTCAAAAGAAAAAATTCACATAAATATTATAGATGTTACGCAAAATATTAGAATTAATGGGGATATTAAATATATAAATAGTAAAAATATTAGTGTTAATAAATTAAATCCAAATATAATGGGGCCATTTTCATATATTCCATTTATGGAGTGTAACCATGCTATACTTAGTATGAAAAATACCGCAATTGGTGAAATAAAAATAAATGATGATATTATAAAATTTGATTGTGGTAGTGGATATATAGAAAAAGATTGGGGCTGTTCTTTTCCAAAATCATATTTGTGGTGTCAAGGAAACAATTTTAAAATTAAAAATGCTAGTTTTATGATAGCAATAGCAAATATTCCATTTAAGATATTTGAATTTAAAGGTATTATATGTGATCTTATAGTAGATAACAAAGAATTTAAGTTTGCTACGTATAATAATACAAAATTAATAAATTGTGTAATAAATGATAATCTTTTTGATATAACTTTAAAAAAAGGAGATTATTATTTAAATGTAAAATCTACATTTGATAGAGGAATTAAACTTATAGCACCTGTCAAAGGAAATATGAATAAAAATATTTTAGAAAGTATTTCTGCTACAATTTTAGTTACATTAAAAAGAAATGAAAAAATAATTTTTTCAGATACTAGTACTAATTGTGGGATAGAGATAGTAAAATCCTAATTAAAATTTATATAAAATATATTTTAAATACATATAAAAATCCATAGAATAATTTTTCTATGGATTATCTATTTATACACTTACTTATTCATATCTTTCTAAATCTTTAAAAGCAGGATCATATAAATTTTTACCTGTATAGTCAAAACGAGAACCATGGCATGGGCAATCCCATGTTTTATCTAAATTATTCCAGGTAAGTAGGCAACCTAAATGAGTACAAGTAGGATTAACAGCAAAAACTTTACCATTTATATCTTTATAAATTCCTATAGAAGCACCGTTTACTTTGATAATTCCACCGTTATCATTTTTTATTGCAGATAAATTTTCTTCTGGAATTTTTATTCTATTTGTAACAAATGATTTTAATACTTGAGAAGTAATATTTTTCATTTCATGAGCATTCTTTATAGGAGAAAATCTAGTTGCTTCATAAATTTTTGAATACTCATTTTTTATACCTAATATTTTGTCTCTTATAATATTTGCAGCAACATTGGAAGATGTAATTCCCCATTTGTTAAAACCAGTCGCAACAAACATATTAGGCATTAAATTTGAAAAATCACCTATATAGGGTACTTTATCAATTGTAATACAATCACGTGTATTCCATCTGTATAAAATTTCACAGTTTGGATAGTATTTTTTTGCTTCTTGTTCTAAAATATTATATCCTGTTTGGTTATTATCTGGAGCATATCCTGTTTTGTGATCTCCGCCAGCCATGATTAGAATTTTTTTATCTTTATATTTAGCAGTTCTATAAGAAAAAGTTGGTTTATCTGAACTTATATACATTCCATCAAAAAGATCACTTTTAGTATCTATTCCTAAAACATATGAAGTTGATTGATACATTTTTGAAAAATAAAATCCAGGAAAGTCTTTAAATGGAAAATGAGAAGCAATTACTATATATTTTGATTTAATAAAGTGCTTATCTGTATATGTAGTATAAACTCCATCTTTTTGTTTTACATCAGTAACAAGCGAATTAGTAAAAATTATTCCACCTTTATTTTTAATAGCTTTTGAAAGCCCAAACATATATTTTAAAGGATGAAATTGTGCTTGATCTTTAACTTTAATTGCCCCGCATATTTTAAATGGTAAATTAAAACTTGTTACAAAATCTGCAAATATATCTTTTTCGTTTAAATTTAATATATTATTTAAAGAATTTATAGCTTTAATTTCATTATGAATTTTTGTAATATCATCTTGATTTGTAGTATAAACATAATTATCTTGATATTCAAAGTCACATTCTATATTTTCATCATCTATTATTTTTTTTATATTTGAAATTGCTTCTTTATTTGATTTAAAATACTTCATTGCAAAGTCCATTCCAAAAGATTTTATTAGATAATCATATATTAAATTATGCTGTAGGGTTATTTTAGCAGTCGTATTTCCAGATACTTTTTGTCCTATATTATCTTTATCTAAAATTATTACGTTTATACCTTCTTTTGCAAGATAATATCCAGTACTTAGTCCTGCAAGACCTGCACCTATTATACATACATCAGTTTCATAATTATTTGTTATTTTTTCATTTAGTTTTAAATTTTTTGTTGATTGTATCCAATATGAACTCATAAATACACTTCCTTTTTTATTATTATGTGTAATATATATTTTTTTATTTATATATTAATTAATACGGCAAGTTTTTATATAAAATTAGTAAAATTTTAACAGTAAACAAAGTATTAAATGACGTAGTTAAAGAGTGTATGCTTGACATAATGTCTAGAATATGATATAATATAATTGTATTAAAAATTTAAATATTTTTTAATTAAAAAAATAAAAAAACTAATTAGGAGGAAAATTTATGGAAAGAGTTTATTTGACTTATAAAGGGAAGAATGAAATGTTTTTTGAAGGCATTTACAATTCTAGTGATGGATTTATTTATGTTGGGTATACAAGATGTGAGTTCTCACAAGATCATCCAAAAATTTATAGAGATATCACTAAAATTAATGGATTTATGAAGGTTCCTGCTTGTGTATGTACGCAAGAGGTAAGCTTGGATATAATCCCACAACTTTATTTTTATTCTTGGGACAATGTTATTTTTACAAATGGCGTTCCAGAAATTATAAAAGATGAATTTGTAAAATTTGTCCAAGAAGAAATAAATAAGGTTTATCTCTAAAAATACCTATGCACTATTGTGCAAGGTATTTTTTTATTATCTAAATTTAAATTTTGTAATATAAAAAATATAAATCCATATGGTATATAACTTAAATTGATATAAATATAAAATTATGATATAATTTTTTAGAAAATATATTTATATATGGTGAAAAAAATGAATGTACAACAGGTATTAAATAATTTATCTAAATCGAAATTTAGAAATAGTTTTCATTTATCAAAAAAATATAAAGAATATGTTAAAAGTAAAGGAATGGATGAAATAAAGAAACATGCATATGAATTTATAAATAAAAGGTTAGCACCTGCAATAATTGAAAATGATGGGAAACAAACACCTATGAGAGGTCATCCTGTGTTTATAGCACAACACGCAACAGCTACTTGTTGTAGATCTTGTTTGTATAAATGGTATAAGATTCCAAAGGGTGTAAATTTATCAAAAAAAGATATAGATTATATTGTAGATGTTATTATTGCGTGGATAAGTAAGGAAATGAATATAGAGTAAAGAATAAAAAAATATTATAAAAAAATATTTTAACTTTACTAGTTATAGTAATAATTATAGTTAGTATAATTAACTATTAAAATGAAAAATAAATATAAGTTAGGAATTATAAATTATATTTCTAGCTTTTTTTGTTGTATTTTTCTTTTACTTATGATATATTTTTAGTATAAATAGGAGGATTTTATGGAAGTTGATGTGGATTTTTTTAATAATATAGAAGGTGTTGATAAAAATATTATAAATTATGTTATTCAAGATGTTTTTCCTATATATAACAAAAATGAACAAGGACATGGTATAGAGCATATACAAATGGTGATTAGAAGAAGTTTAAAATTAGCACATGATTTAAAATTAGAAGTTGATTTAAATATGGTTTTTGTAATTGCTGCATATCATGATTTAGGACATCATATTGATAGGAAAACACATGAAATTATTTCAGCTAAAATGTTTTATGATGATCAAAATATGAAAAAATTTTTTAATGATGAAAAAAGAAAAATAATAAAAGAGGCAATAGAAGATCATAGATCAAGATTAGATCATGCTCCAAGAACTATTTATGGAAAAATAGTTAGTACAGCAGATAGATGTATATCAGATATAGATTATAGTATAAAAAGAGCATATTCTTATGGATTAAAACATTTTCCAGAGTATAGTAAAGAAGAACAAATTGAAAGAGTATATGATCATTTGAAAGAAAAATATGGAGAAGGTGGATATAGTAAAGTATATTTAAAAGATGAAGAATATGAAAATTCTTTAACTAAACTTCAAGATGCATTATCAAATAAAGATGAATTTATTGAAAGAATAATAAATGTAACAAAAAGTTTTAATTAAAAAATTAAGGAGGAGTATATATGAAAACAGTTGTAATTACAGGGAGTGCCAGAGGTCTTGGCTTTGAGATGGCAAAAGTATTTAGAAAAAATAATTTTAATGTTGTTATTTCTGATTTAAACGAAGAAAAATTAAAAAAAGCAAAAGAAGAACTGGAAAAAATAGAATCTGATGGAAAAGTAAGCTATACTTTGTGTAATGTAACAAAATCAGACGATATTTCAAATCTTATTGATTTTGCAAAAAAAGAATTTGAAAAAATTGATATTTGGATAAATAATGCTGGAGTTAACCAACCAGAAAAACCAATATGGGAACTTACAGAAGATGAAATAAATTTTGTATTAAATGTTGATTTAAAAGGTGCTATAATGGGGTCTAAACTTGCACTTTTACAACTTCAAAAAGATGGAGGCGGAGCTATATATAATATAGAAGGATATGGTAGTAATGATGCAATGATGCTAGGACTGTCAATATATGGTACATCTAAAAGAGCAATTACATATTTTACAGATGCACTTGCTAAAGAATCTCAAGAAAAAAATACAAATGTTATAGTAGGTAAATTAAGCCCTGGTATTATGATAACTGATTTTATAGTTAATGCTTTAGGTGATAAAGAAAAAATTAATTTATCTGAAAAAACAAAAAAAGTATATAATATTTTAGGTGATTATCCTGATGTAGTAGCAAACTTCTTAGTTACAGAAATGATTAAAAACACTAAAAATGGTGTAAGAATAGCATGGCTTACTAATAAAAAGGCTGCATGGAGATTTATGACATCAGGATTTAATAAAAGAGATTTTTTCAGTGATAATAATAAATATTTAGGAAGGTAGGGATTTTTATGAAAATAGCTATTTTTTTAGCAACAGGATTTGAAGAAGGTGAAGCTTTGTTTTTAGCAGATATTTTAAAAAGAGCATCTTTTGATGTAAAGCTTGTAAGCATAACATCTTCTGATTTGATATCTGGAAGTCATGACATTACAGTTAAAACAGATATGTTTTTAGATGATAGTATAAAAGACTTTGATATGATAATACTTCCTGGTGGTCTTCCTGGTGCTACAAACTTACGTGACTCAAATAAAGTAATTGAAATGGTAAAATATTTCAATGAAAATAATAAATATATTGGTGCAATTTGTGCGGCACCAATAGTTCTTGATAGAGCAGGTATAGTAAAAAATAAAAAACTTACAAGTTATCCATCAGATGAATATAAAAATCTACTAAAAAATTCTGGTGCAAATTATGTGGAGGATATTGTTGTGGTTGATAATAATTTAATAACAAGTAGAGGACCTGCTACAGTTATGGAATTTGCATATAAAATAGTAGATACTTTAGGTGGAAATTCTAATCTTTTAAAAGAATCCATGTTATATAATCTATTAAATAAATAATGGAGGAATTATTATGACTAAAAAAGCAGGATGTATTTTATTAGATAAAAATAATAAAGTGGCTTTAGTATGTAAAGATGGTAAAAAATTTAGTTTTCCAAAAGGTCATTTAGAAGAAGGTGAAACATTAATAGAATGTGCTTTACGTGAAACAGAAGAAGAGACACAAAGAAAGTGCTATCTATTATCTAATAAAGAACTTATAATGGTAAGTTACAAAACTAAAAAAAATGAAGATGTAGAATTGCATATGTATATAGCAAGAGAAGATGGTAAAACAAGTAAAAATATACCCGAAGATTTGCAAGAAGAAATTTTTTGGGTGGATATAGATAAAGTAGAAGAAACTTTAACTTATGATAACTTAAAAAAGCTATGGAATAATATAAAACAAGATGTGTATAGCTTTACATAATTTAGAAGAAATTTTTCTTCTAATTTTTTTTGACATTTTTTAAAATTTTTATTGACTTTTGTAAAAAAAAGTAGTACAATAACAAATTGTTAGCTTCCTAACAAGAGAGGTGATTTATACTGGAAAAAGAGGAAATTGGTGGTAAAATACATATATTATCTAGGCTAATAAAAAGAGATATAGATATAGCTGTATCAAAATATAATATTACAGGTATGCAATGTGCATTTATAAAATATATATATAATAAATCACTAGATGGTGATGTTTATGCTAAAGATATTGAAAGTGATTTTGAAATGAGGCGCGCATCTGTGACCGGTATTTTGCAACTTATGGAAAAAAATAACTTGATTAAACGAGATGAATGTGTAGATCAAAGATTAAAAAAAATAACACTTACAAAAAAAGCATTAAAAATAAAAGATGATATTCAAAAAGAAATAGTCGAAATTGAAAACAAATTAAAAAGTAATATTTCAAAAGAAAATTTAGAAATATTTGAAAATGTTGTAGAACAAATGATTAGAAATTTATAAAGAAGGAGGAAAAAAATGATTAAAAAATTAGCAAGTTATATTGGGGAATATAAAAGAGATTCATTACTTACACCTTTATTTGTAATTTTAGAGGTAGTAATGGAAGTTGTAATACCAATGCTTATGGCAAGAATTATTGATGTTGGTATACAAAATAGTGATATAGACTATATATTAGAAATTGGTATAGCTTTGATTATGTCAGCAATTTTATCGCTAATTTTTGGTGTATTATCAGGAAGATTTGCATCAAAAGCATCAGCTGGTTTTGCAAAGAATTTAAGAAAAGCTATGTATCATAAAATACAGGACTATTCTTTTGAAAATATAGATAAATTCTCAACTTCAAGTCTGGTTACAAGACTTACAACTGATGTTACAAATGTTCAACATGCATATCAAATGATAATACGTATTTTAGTTAGGTCACCAATAATGATGATTTTTGCTCTTATAATGTCTTTTAGTATTAATGTAGGACTTTCTTCAATATTTTTAGTATCAATACCAGTACTTGGTGTAGCTTTAATGTATATAGCTTTAAAAGCACATCCAAATTTTGAAAAAGTATTTAAAAAATATGATGAGTTAAATTTAGTAGTACAAGAAAATTTAAATGCAATAAGAGTTGTAAAATCATATGCACGTGAAGATTATGAAAAAGGCAAATTTAAAAAAGTAAATGATGATGTATATAATCACTTCGTAAAAGCAGAAAAAATAGTAGCTTTTAATAGTCCAATAATGCAAATTACTATTTATACTTGTATATTGCTTATATCTTTCTTAGGATGTAAAACTATTCTTGCAGGTTCTATGCAAACAGGACAATTATCTAGTATGATTACATATGCATGGCAAATATTAATGAGTCTTAATATGTTATCTATGGTATTTGTTATGATAATAATATCTAGATCATCAGCAGAAAGAATAGTAGAAGTATTAGAAGAAGAACCAGCACTTAAAAATAAAAAGAAAAATGTTAAAAATGTAAAAGATGGTTCTATTGAATTTAAAGATGTTTTCTTTAGATATAGTGATGAAGAAGACAAAGAAAATTATGCACTTGAAAATATTAATTTAAAAATTAAATCTGGAGAAACAATTGGTATAATTGGTGGAACAGGAAGTTCAAAATCTACACTTGTTCAACTTATTCCAAGATTATATGATGTAACTTCTGGTAGTATAAAAGTTGGAGGAGTTGATGTAAGAGATTATAACATGAAGTCTTTACGTAATGAAGTTGCAATGGTATTACAAAAAAATGTACTTTTCTCTGGAACAATTGCAGATAATTTAAGATGGGGAAAATTAGATGCCAACCAAGATGAAATAGAAGAAGTTTCAAAACTTGCTCAAGCTCATCCTTTCATAAATGAATTTAAAGATAAATATGAAACAATGCTAGATCAAGGTGGAACAAACGTATCTGGTGGTCAAAAACAAAGAATATGTATTGCAAGAGCATTACTTAAAAAACCAAAAATATTAATATTAGATGATTCTACGAGCGCTGTTGATACAAAAACGGATGCATTAATTAGAAAAGCATTTAGAGAAGAAATACCTAATACAACAAAAATAATAATAGCACAACGTATTTCATCTATTGAAGATGCAGATAGAATAATAGTATTAAATGAAGGCAAAATAGATGGAATAGGTACAAGTGAAGAGCTATTGAAGACAAATGAAATATATAAAGAAATTTATGAGTTGCAAAAGAAAGGAGATGGAGATGAAAATGAAAAGAAATAGAACAAAAAAAGTAAAAAATACTAAAAATGTAAATCAAATATCTACTTTTCAAACTATAAAACGATTATTAAAATATTTAACTAGTACATATAAACTTCAATTTTTTATAGTACTTGTTTGTATAATAATTAGTTCTATTGTTGGAGTTATTGGTATACAATTTTTAGAATATTTAATTGATGATATAATAGTTCCGTTAATGAATTCTAATTCTCCTGATCTAAGTATTTTAGTAAAATCAATTATTGTTATGGGTATAATATATATTATTGGAATTTGTGCAACATATATATACAATAGACTTATGATTAATATATCACAAGGTATATTAAAAAGAATTCGTCAAGAAATGTTTGAACATATGCAAAGTCTAAAAATAGGATATTTCGATAGTCGTCCACATGGAGAAATTATGAGTACTTATACAAATGATGTTGATACTTTAAGAGAAATGATTAGTCAAAGTATTCCAAATATTTTTTCTTGTACAATAACTATGATAAGTATTCTTGTTGCTATGTTTACTACAAATATTTATTTAACTTTTGTAGTACTTGCGATGGTACTTTTAATGGTATTTGTATCTAGATTTTTAGGTGGAAATAGTTCAAAGTATTTCGTAAAACAACAAGATGATTTAAGTAAAGTAAATGGTTATATAGAAGAAATGATTGCTGGACAAAAAGTTATAAAAGCATTTTGTTATGAAGATGAAGCAAAGAAAAGATTTGATAATTTAAATGATGAGTTATGTAATAGTAGTACAAGAGCTAATATATATTCAAGTATATTAATGCCTTGTATAATGAATATAGGTAATTTAGGATATGTTTTAGTTGCAGTAATTGGTGGTGTATTATCTGTAAATGGTGTGCTTACAATAGGAAATATAGCGGCCTTCTTACAATATGTAAAAGCATTTACAAATCCAGTAGGTCAAGTATCACAACAAATGAATTTCATAATAATGGCTTTTGCTGGCGCAAAGAGAATATTTACATTAATAGATGAACCATCAGAAGAAGATAATGGATATGTAACTTTAGTAAATGCTAAAGAAGAAAATGGTAAATTAGTAGAAGTTGATAATCGTACTGGTATTTGGGCTTGGAAACATAAACATCATAATGGTACAATTACATATGTGAAACTTCGTGGTCATGTTGAATTTGAACATGTTGAATTTGGATATACTAAGAATAAAACAATATTACATGATATAACACTAGAAGCAAAAGAAGGGCAAAAAGTATCATTTGTTGGAGCAACTGGTGCTGGTAAAACAACAATTACTAATTTGATTAATAGATTTTATGATATAGATAGTGGAAAAATAAGATATGATGGAATAAATATAAATAAAATCAAAAAAGATGATTTAAGAAAATCTCTTGGCATGGTTTTACAAGATACAAATTTATTCTCTGGAACAATAAAGGATAACATAAGATATGGAAAATTAGATGCAACAGATGAAGAAATATATGAAGCAGCAAGGTTGTCAAACGCTGATAGATTTATAAAACATTTACCAAATGGATATGACACTGTAATAGATGGAACAGGTGAAGGCTTGTCACAAGGACAAAGACAACTTTTATCTATAGCAAGAGCTGCACTTTATAATCCACCAGTTTTAATACTAGATGAAGCAACATCAAGTATAGACACAAGAACAGAACAAATTGTTCAAGATGGTATGGATAAGTTAATGAAAGGTAGAACTGTATTTGTTATAGCACATAGATTATCTACAATTAGAAATTCTGATTTAATTATGGTTTTAGATCATGGTAGAATAATAGAACGTGGTAATCATGATGAGCTTATTGATAAAAAAGGAACATATTATGGTTTATATACTGGTGCTATAGAAATAGATTAAAAGATAAAACATCACTTTATTTTGAAGTGATGTTTTTTATATTATTTTTATATTAAATTTAATTTCTTTAAACAATCTTTAAGCATTATATATTTTGTTGTATCCATTTCATATAAAGGGAGTCTTGTTTTTCCAACATTGTAATTTAGTATATTCATAGCCTCTTTAATACAAATAGGATTTACATCTATAAATAATTTTTTCATTAAATCAAGATAAGTATAATATAATAAAGTTGCATTATTTATATCTTCATTAAAGTATGATTTACACATTTTATGCATTTCATTTGGAATAATGTTTGCAGCAACAGATATAACTCCATGACCTCCAAGAGCAAGTATAGGTAATGTTAAATCATCATTACCAGAATATACCCCAAGGTTTGGTATATCAGATATAATTGTAGCTATTCTTGAGATATCACTATTTCCCTCTTTAATACCAGTAATATTTTTTAACATAGAAAGTCTTTTTAGTGTATCAATTTCTATATTTACTCCTGTACGAGTAGGTACATTATATAAAATAATGTCAATATTTATTGCATCAGATATCTGTTTGTAATGATTATATAGACCTTCTTGATTACATTTATTATAATATGGTGTTACAACCAAAACACCATCACATCCAACATCTTGTGCGTATTTTGACATTTCAATACTTGTTTTAGTATTATTTGTTCCTGTTCCAGCTATAACTGGAATTTTATGTTTTATTTTGTCGACAGTAAATTTTATTAGTTCTTTTTTTTCATTTGTATCTAATGTAGCTGATTCGCCAGTAGTTCCACATACTATTATTGCATCAGTATTGTTAGCTATATGGAAATTTAATAACTCATTAAATTTTTTATAATTTATTTTATTATTTTTATCAAATGGTGTTATTATTGCCACACCACTTCCTGTAAAAAGCATAAAGATACCACCTTTCTTATTATATATATACAAAAAATTGGAAAAATTATGCAAAAAAACGTTTAATGTTTATAATTTTATTGACCAAGATTACATAATATGATATAATATTAAAGGATGATAGGAGGGAGAGATATGTTGCGGTTATTATCCGAAACAATGATTGCTAAAGCTAATGCTTTAACAAGAGCAAAAACAGTTCATTTGTTAGATGTAGTTGTAACACTACTTCTATCGTATCTGGAGGATAGTCTAAATTTAATTCGAGTAGATAAAATAAGGTATGTTCCTGAAAATATTAAATATATTTATAATATTGACGGCGCATATCAAAGAAAAGCTATTGATAAAAACGAAAATTATACTACTATAATATCATATTTATGGTACATAAACGGCAAAAAGATTATTCAAAAAATTGATCCATCTATAAGTGGAGATCAAGAATTTTTGGATAAGTTATATGTTCAGATGAAAAACAAGGTGATTAAATATTTAGAAAAAGAAGAAGCCGGAAAAAATATAATTAGCGCTTTTTCATTATCTACAATATTTAAATCATATAATCCAACATCTGAGGAATTAGAAGGTCTTGATAAAAAAGAAGCAGATAACTTATATGATGAATCATTTTTAAAAAGTTACTGGCTCTTAAAAAAGATTTTTGAACGTATGTATTTTTATATCAAAAGAAGTATATTAGAAGAAAAAAGTCTTCAATATATTTTAAATGATAATAATTCGTTTGATTTTGTATTAAAAGACGTTTCAGTATCACTGTTTTTATCATATAGAAGTGATTCAGACTTTAAGAAGTATAAGGTAGTGGGGAATAATGTTTTTGATAATGAGTTAGGTATAAATAAAAAGTATGATCTTGACTTAAAATATAAATCCATTATCAGCTATTTATGGCATATATATGGAAATAATATTTCTGATTATATTAATAATAATAAATTAATTTTAAAGGATACAAGTAAGAATAAAGTATCATTAGACATTACTTCTCAGATATTCGAAGAAGTAAACAAAATTATAATTGGAGATATTGAAAAAGAAAGTCTAATGGCATATAATACTAATATATTTTCTATATCAAATATTGTAAAACTTTTTAATCCAACTACTAATGAATTAAAATTTCTAGCAACTGACCGAGATACAATGATTAAAAATAATTTTAATAGTTGTATGTTGATTTTTAAAGAAATTTTTATAAGAAAGTATATACATATTAGAAATCAAGTTGTTTCTACAAATTATTTAATAGAAAATTTAAATAATTTCTTATATAATGACTCTATTATGTATATTCCAGATGATGATTTTGATTATTTTAAGACTATAAAAAAAGTTTCCGGAATTACCGGGAAAAATATCAAATATGTTATTTCTAAAAATAACAGAGGTGGATTTAAAATTCGTTCTATGTTTGATAAGAATAATAAACTTTTAAATTCAAAAAAATTATTATTTCCAAAGTCATGGCAAAATAAAAGTTTAGAAGAATTAAATGAGCTAACAAATGTTCATTCATGGGTATATCTTAACAAATTAGGTACGCTAGCAGTTTTTAATGATTCAAAAGAAGCATTAAAGGTTGCTGTTGATTTGACAAATGGATTGTACGATGGGATGTAAAATATATATTTTTTTACATCCTTTTTTTACATTCTTTTGTTTTCTTTTTTTAATTAATATGATATAATGATTATATAAGGAAAGAAGGGGTAACATGAAAAGAGTTGCAAATTTATTGTGGGCGTTAGTATTAATTGTTATAGGTGTTATACTCGGGTTAAATGCACTTGATATAACAAATATAAATATTTTCTTTGATGGTTGGTGGACTTTGATTATTATAATCCCATGTTTTATAGGTCTGTTTAAAGATAAAAATAAGACTTTTGATTTAATTGGTTTGCTTGTGGGAGTATTACTTTTACTTATGGCAAATGACTTTTTATCTATTTCACTTATTAGAAAACTAGCTTTACCAATTATTTTAGTATCAATTGGATTATGGCTTTTACTAAAAGATTTTGTAGATAGCAAAACTTCAAAATTGATTAAACAAGCAAATAGCGCACCAGATACAAAAATAGAGGATATAGCTGCTGTTTTTACAACTCAAAATGTAGCATTAGTTGGACAAGAATTTACAGGTGCAACATTAAATAGTGTTTTTGGTACAATAAATTTAGATTTAAGTAGAGCAAATATAAGTAAAGATAGAGTTATAAATGTAACATGTGTTTTTGGATCTGCTAATATATATGTGCCAAAAGATTGCAATGTAATAGTTAAATCAACTTCAATATTTGGTGGTGTTTCAAATAAAACTAAAGAAAAAAATTTGGAAAATACATTATATATAAATGGTACATGTATATTTGGAGGAGTTGATATTTATGACTACAATGCAAAAAATAATTAAATATGTTGCTATAATTTTTGCTTTCTTTTTGATATATATTATTCTTGTATGTGTTGTATATCCAATATTATATATATTAGATCTAACATATAATGATAAAAATATAGATGATAAAGAAGAATATAATATAAATATAGACGAAAAATTGAAGTATAATGAAAAGAATTTAATAAATTATGATAATGATAATACTAATAACGAGTTTGTGTTTATGATTGAAAATTAAATAATAAATAATAAATAATAAATAACAAATAAATAATTATTTAATTATTTAATTATTTAATTATTTAATTATTTAATGATAAAATATAAAAATATAAAAGTATAAAATAAAAGTAAAAACTTAATTATAACATATAGTATAATTAAGTTTTTTGTTATTTAATCATAAAAAATAAAATTAATTATTATATATAATATTTTCTATAACTTTAGTTATATTTTCTAGATTATCTTTATTACTACTAGAAAAAGATAATATATTTTCTTTTGCAAATAGAGATTTTCTAATAATTTTAATATAATCATCAATTTTTGTTTTAGCAATTTTATCAGATTTTGTAGCAATTATAGTAAAAGGAATATTAGTTGAAAGTAAAAATTCATACATCAATCTATCATTTGCTGTTGGTTTATGACGAATATCTACTAGAAAAAATATATGTTTAATATTTTCATTTGTCCTAAGATAAAAATCAACAAGTTTGTTTGCTGTTTGCTTTTCTTTTTCAGACATAGTAGAATATCCATATCCTGGAAGGTCAACAATATAAAATTCATTATTTACATTGTAATAATTTAAACATTTAGTTTTTCCTGGAGTTTGACCAACTTTCGCAAGATTTTTTCTATTACATATTGTATTAATAAATGATGATTTTCCAACATTTGATTTTCCAACTAAAACAATTTGTGGAAGATTAGTATTAAGTAATTTATCTTTACTAAATACAGATAATTCAAAATTAACATTCTTTAACATAATTTACCTCACTTAATATAAATATAATAACATAAAAATAATAAAAAAGCAATTAAATTTACATAAAACATATAATGTGATGATTGACTTTATAATTAACAAATGATATAATCAACTAAAATATATTTGTTTAGATTTATTAATTTATTAAATCGGTTATTTTGATTTTTTTGAAAGGATGTTTGATGGTGTATTTTAAAAATGAGAATTCAAGATGGTTAGATATAAAAAATGCTGCAATAACACGAATGATTAAATTAATTGAAAGTAGAGAAATTAAAACTACATTATTTATTCCTAAAAAATCAAATGAAAAATATTCTACTGCAAAAGAAAATACTAGACCAAGAAAATGGGATTTAGACAAATATATTTAAAAAGAGAGATTGCTTCTATACAAACTCTCTTTTTTTATAACTAATTTATTATTTATTTTTCTTTTCAATTTTTTTCATTCCACCCATATAAGGAATTAATACTTCTGGTATATTAATTGAACCATCTTCATTTTGATTAAGTTCAAGTAATGGTATTAAAATTCTAGGTGATGCAATAGCTGTATTATTTAAGCTAAAGCAGTATTTAGTAGTACCATCTTTATCTTTATATTTGATGTTACTTCTACGAGCTTGGAAATCTCCAAAAGAAGAGCAAGAATGTGTTTCACTATATTTATTACGACTTGGCATCCAAGCTTCAATATCATGTTTTCTTATTTGTCCAACACCCATATCACCAGTACATACTTTAACAACTCTGTATGGTATTTTTAATTCTTGCATTATTTCTTCAGCGTTATTAAGTAGGAAATTATGAAGTTCGTATTGTTTGTCAAAATCAGCTTCACAAAGAATAACTTGTTCGATTTTAGTAAATTGGTGTACACGATATAAACCATGAGTATCTTTTCCATATGTACCAGCTTCACGTCTAAAACAATTAGAATAGCCACAATACATTTTAGGTAAACATTCTGGACTATCAAAAGTTTCACCACTATGATATGATACTAAAGCTACTTCAGATGTTCCAACTAAGTATAAATTATCATCATTCATTGTATAAGTTTGTTCACGACCACCAGGAAAATAACTTGTACCATACATAGCATCTTCTTTTACAAGAACAGGTACACCCATAGGAGTAAATCCTTTTTTAACAAGTTTATCTACAACATATCTACATAGAGCCATTTCTAAAAGTAAAGCTTCATTTTTTAGAAAATATGATCTAGAACCAGATATTTTAACACCACGAGGTATATCTATTAAATCTAAGTCTTCTGCTAGTTCAACATGATCTTTTATTTTAAAATTAAATTTTGGGATTTCTCCAACTCTTTTTATTTCAACATTATCTTCATCAGTTTTACCAATTGGCACTTCTTCTAGTGGAACACCAGGTACTTCATACATAAGATTTTTATATTCTTCTTTTAGAGGATTTAATTTTTCTTCTAAAGCAGAAATTTTTTCTTTTAAATCTTTTACATAATTGATTGTATTTTTTTTCTTATCATCTGATAGATTTGGAATAGAAGAAGACAATTTATTTCTTTCATTTTTTAATTTATCAATTTCTTGTGTTAAATTACGTATATCTTGATCTACTACTAGTAGTCTATCAATGTCAACATTAATAAGTTTATTTTTAGCAGCCTCTTTAACAATTTCTTTATTTTCGCGTATATATTTTATATCAAGCATAATGAATCCTCCTTAAATTTCAAGTTTTATTATATTATATATTATTTAAAATTTCAAGTAAATTATGTAAATATCAAAAAAATAACATAGGAAATACCTATATTATTTTTGAGTTAACATATTTATAATTTGATCATATAGTTTTGTTGCATTTTCATTCCATATATTAGTAATATTTCTTGCTTGATCTTTGTTTGCACAATAAAGTGTAATATTAACAAGTTCGGTATTACCATCTTTAATACTACATGATACTTTGTAATCATCATTTTTTAGTGGATAAATATTTGTATCTACAGAATAGTCAGTTTTTACTGTTACCATATTTTTGTTTATATGTTTTTTTAGTTTGTATAAGTCAACACCAGGTATTAATTCTAAAAGTTCTTTTAAAATGTTTTTTCCAAGTTCTGTAGGTAAATAAAGTATATTACCTTGTTCTGTCTGTTCTGTTATATATTTACTTTCCTTAAGGTCTTCTATGTATGTGCATATATCTATATATGTTATGTCATCAAAGTCAGCACAAAATTTAGCAATTTGATCAATTGTAAGTGGCATAGAAGAAGTATCTAATATATACAAAACAATTAATTTGTTATCAAAAATCTCAAGTCCATTACTATTCAATTTGAATCACCAACCTTTAAAAAAATTCTTTACAAATATTTACATATATGATATCATATTTTTGGTTAAAAATAAAGATAATAGTAAAAAAACACTATTTTAGACAAGATTTTTATTTTATCTTTTTTATTTATAATTTGTTATGGAGGTATATGATAATATGTTAGATTTAAGTAAAAATAAAGTAATTATTGCAATTGATGGTGGTGCTGCAAGTGGTAAATCAAGTATATCGAAAAATATAGCTAAAAAGTTAAATATTTTGTATATTGATACGGGTGCTATGTATAGAGCTGTTGCTCTTTACTTTTTGCAAAATAATTTAGAACCAACAGAGGAGAATATATTAAAAAATATTGATAATATAAATATAAGATTAGTAAATGAAAATGGAGATAATACTGTATATTTAAATGGAGTAAATGTAACAGATAAAATAAGAGAAGACAGTGTATCTAAGTTTACACCACATATTTCTCAATTTAAAATTTTAAGAGATAAAATGAATGAAATACAAAGAGGATTTGCAAATAATGAAAGTATAATAATGGATGGTAGAGATATAGGTACAGTGGTTTTTGTAAATGCAACTCTTAAAATATATCTAACAGCCGATATAAAGGTAAGGGCAATAAGAAGATTAAAAGATTTAAAACTTGATATAAATGATAAAAATATATCTGAGATGATAGATAGTTTAAATAAAAGAGATTATATAGATATGAATAAAGAATATGGTGCTTTAAAAAAAGCAGATGATGCAATAGTAGTTGATACCTCACATAATGATATTGATAAAGCAGTTGATGAAATTATTTCATTATTAAAAGAAAGGATAAAATAAAATGGTAAAATTTATCAAAGTTTTAGTTGATATAATAGTTTGTAAATTATTATTTAGAGTAAAGTATATAAATTATGATAATATTAAAAATGTAGATAAATGTATTGTATGTTCAAATCATTCTACAGCTTATGATCCATTTTTTTTGTTTCCAAAACTAGACTTTTTTTGTGCAATGGCAAAAAAAGAATTATTTAGATATAAAATTTTAAGTTATTTCTTTAAAAAGTTAGGAATATTCCCTATAGATAGAGGTAATAAAGATTTTACTAGTATTTTTCACGCAGTAAATCTCTTTAAAGACGTAGATAAAAGAAAATTAGTTATTTTTCCTGAAGGGACAAGAATTAAGAAAAATAAAGCGCGTGGAAAAGCAAAAATTGGACCTGTATATATATCTTCAAAAGCTAATGTACCAATTATACCTGTATATATAACAAAAAATCCACATATTTTTTCAAAAGTATATGTTATATTTGGTAAAAAAATAGATGTTCCAACTAATATTTCAAAAGATAAAGAAGAACTTGCTAAATATAGTAATATGATTTTAGATACAATATATGACATGGGGAAGGCAAATGAAAAAAAATAATGAAAATGAATTGTTAGAACATAAATTTAAACCTATATACGATAGTAATAGTAAAATATTAATACTTGGCAGTTTTCCATCTGTAAAATCAAGACAGCAAAATTTTTATTATGGTCATGAGAAAAATAGATTTTGGAAATTACTTGCATATTTATTTAATATGGATGTGCCAACTAGTATAGATGAAAAAATAAATTTCCTTCTTAAAAATAATATCGCTATTTGGGATGTAGTAAAAAGATGTAAGATTTGTGGTTCTTCTGATTTATCAATAACAGATGTTACATTAAATGATATATTGAGTATATTAGATAAAACAAATATTAAAGAGGTATATTTTAATGGAAAAACAGCGTATAATTTGTTTTTAAAATATCAAAATAAAGATATATTAAATAAATATAATGATATAAAATTTGTAAATCTTCCATCTACATCTCCAGCAAATGCAAGTTATAGTTTTGAAAAATTAGTTGATTGCTGGGAAGAAATTAAAAATAACAGTTGAGAATTACTGTTATTTTTTTATCTTTTTTAAATATAACAGGAAAGAAACAATATTTTAATAAAACAAATATTAAATACAATATATATTATTTTATTAATAAAAAATAAGTATATATAAAAATATTTTTTGAAGCTATATATATTGACAAAATTACATAAAAAGTGATATAATATTATACCGGTAATAAATAATGAAAATAACCTAAAATTTTGACATTTTAGGTTTTATATATAGTTTTTTTAGTATAGGAGTGGTAAGATGAAAAATTTAAGAAACGTTGCAATAATTGCCCATGTTGACCATGGAAAAACAACACTTGTAGATGCATTATTAAAACAAAGTGGTACTTTTAGAGAAAATGAGCAAGTAGCAGAAAGAGTTATGGATTCAAATGCAATAGAAAAAGAAAGAGGAATAACAATATTATCAAAAAATACTGCTATTGAATATAAAGGTATAAAAATAAATATAGTAGACACACCAGGACATGCTGATTTTGGTGGTGAAGTAGAACGTGTTTTAAAAATGGTAGATGGTGTTATTCTTGTAGTTGATGCATTTGATGGACCAATGCCACAAACAAGATTTGTTTTAAGTAAAGCTTTAAGTTTAAACTTAGTTCCAATCGTTGTAATAAATAAAATAGATAGACCAGGTGCTAGACCAACAGAAGTTGTAGATGAAGTATTAGAGTTATTTATGGATTTAGATGCAACAGATGAACAACTTGATTTTAAAGTTGTATATGCATCAGCAAAAAATGGATTTGCAAAACTTAATTTAGATGATGAAGAAAAAGACATGCAACCACTTTTTGAAACAATAGTAAATACTGTTCCAGAACCAGCAGGAAATGAAGATGAACCTTTACAATTACTAGTTACAAATATTGATTATGATGAGTATACTGGTAGAGTTGGAATTGGTAGAATTGAAAGAGGAAATATTAAAAATGGTGAACAAGTATGTATTATAAAATCCGATGATAGTGTAAAAAACATTAAAATCGGAAAGTTATATACATATAAAGGATTAAATAAAGTTGAAACAGATATTGCTCATTGTGGAGATATTGTTGCAGTAACAGGAGTTGAAGGAATAAATATAGGAGAAACAATAGCAGATGTAAATAATCCAGAAAAAGTACCTTTTGTTGATATTGATGAACCTACTGTAACTATGACTTTTAGTGTTAATAATGGACCATTTGCTGGAAAAGAAGGAGAATTTATAACTTCACGTCATTTAAGAGATAGACTATACAAAGAGTTAGAAACAAATGTTTCTTTAAGAGTTGAAGATACAGAAACACCAGATAGCTTTAAAGTATCAGGTAGAGGAGAATTACATTTATCAATATTAATTGAAAATCTAAGAAGAGAAGGTTTTGAACTTTTAGTTTCACGTCCAACTGTTATATATAAAACAATAGATGGGGTAAAATGTGAACCAATGGAAAATTTAACAATTGATGTACCTCAAGAATTTGTTGGCGTTGTTATGGAAAAAATCGGTTCTAGAAAAGGTGAAATGGTTAATATGTGTCCATCTAACTCTCAAGCAGGATTTACAAGACTTGAATTTAAAATACCAGCTCGTGGACTTATTGGTTATAGAGGAGAGTTTATGACTGATACTAAAGGAAATGGTATTATGAATCATACTTTTGCAGGATATGAGAAAGATAAAGGTGAAGTAATAACTAGAAATAACGGTACTGTAATTGCTTTTGAAGCTGGTAAAGCAACTACATATGGATTATATCAAGCACAAGAAAGATCAACATTATTTATTGGACCAGGTGTAGAAGTTTATGCTGGCATGATAGTAGGAGAAAATCCAAGAAATGAAGATTTAACTGTAAATGTATGTAAAGAAAAACATTTAACAAATATGAGAGCTGCTGGAAGTGATGATGCTTTAAAATTATCACCACCAAAAGTTTTAACTTTAGAACAAGCTATTGATTTTATTAATGATGATGAACTTGTTGAAGTTACACCAAAAAGTATTAGACTAAGAAAGAAAATATTAGATCCTACTCAAAGATATAGAGCAGCAAAAAAATAAATCATATAAAATAAAGTTGGAAACAAAATTCCAACTTTTTGTTTTTGTATAGACTTTTTGTATATAGATGATATAAAATATATGGTAGAATATATAATAAGTCTATATATAGGAGGTATTTTATGAATGAGGTTATTAAAAATATATTAAATAGAAGGAGTATTAGAAAGTATAAAAACAAAGATGTAGAAGAATATTTAATAGACGAAATATTAAAAGCTGGCACATATGCACCAACTGGTAGAAATAGTCAGTCACCAATAATAATCGCAATTACAAATAAAGATATAAAAAATAAATTAGCGAAAATAAATGCAAGTGTCATGAATAGTAATTTTGATCCATTTTATGGTGCACCGGTTGTTTTAGTTGTACTTGCAGATAAAAACATACCAACATATTTATATGATGGATGTTTAGTAATGGAAAATATGATGCTAGCAGCTTCATCACTGGGTCTTGGAAGTTGTTTTATACATAGAGCAAAAGAAGAATTTGAAACTAAAGAAGGAAAAGAAATATTAAAAGAACTTGGCATAAGTGATGATTATGTAGGAATTGCTAATATGATTTTAGGTTATCCAGATGAAGAAAAAGCACCTAGTCCAAGAAAAGATAATTATATATATAAAATAAAGTAAAATAAGATTAAAGGAGTAAAATATGATAATTTTAATTGCTGGCAGCTCTCATACTGGTAAAACATTACTTGCACAAAAATTATTAGAAAAGTATAAATATCCATATTTATCAATAGATCATTTAAAAATGGGTCTTATAAGAAGTAAAAATACGATGTTAACAGTTAATGATGATGAAAAGTTAACTAAATATTTATGGAATATAGTAAAGGAAATAATAAAAACAAATATAGAAAATAAACAAAATATAATAATAGAAGGATGCTACATTCCTTTTGACTATAAAAAAGATTTTGTAGATAAAGATTTAAAAGAGATAAAATATATTTGTTTAATAATGAAAGAAGAATATATTAAAAAGAAGTTCGATGATATTATAAAGTATGAAAATATTATAGAAAAAAGAAAGTACGCAGAAGATATAAATATTGATCAACTTATAAAAGATAATAACTATAATTTAAAAATGTGTAAAAAGTATAATAATAAATACATTTTAATAGAAGATAAATATAATACTTACTTAAATAAAATAGAATTAATATAGGAGAGAAGATGATTACAAATTTAGATAAAAATGATATAGATGAAGTTATGAATATTTGGTTAAACTCAAATAAAAAAACACATTATTATATAAACGAAAAATTTTATTTAGATAATTTTAATGATGTAAAAGAATCAATTTTAAAAGCTAATACTTATGTATTTAAAAAAAATAATGAAATAGTAGGATTTATTGGATTGATTGATGATTATATAGCAGGTATTTTTGTAAAAGAAAATTATCAAAGAATGGGAATAGGACATAATTTAATAAATAAAGTAAAATCTATTCATAATAATTTAATATTAAATGTGTATATAAAAAATCAAACAGCAATTGATTTTTATAAAAAAGAGGGTTTTAAAGTAAAACAAATATCTATTGATGAGGATAATAATGAAGAAGAATATGTAATGTATTGGAAAAGATAATTAAATTAAATTAATTTAATTTTAATTATATAAATTGGAAAAATAGTTAATGTTACTGCTGATGAAAAAGTTATGAATAATGATAAAGTTGATATCGAACTTGTTGATGCTATTGCTTTTGAACCGTATACACATGGTTATTATAAAGTTAAAGAAAGAATTGGAGAGGCTTTTAAAGATGGTTTAAAATTAAAAAAATAAAACAAAAAAATAATAAAAGATTTTGTTTATAAAAGATGTATAAAGGAAATACTTTATATGTCTTTTTTTATTTTTATACATTAACAATAAAAGATTGATTTTATATATTTATTATGATATAATTTTTGGCGTAAGTTTTTATGGTAACTTTAAAGTGGGAGATTTAACTTTCTTATGGAAAATTTTAATGAAGGGAGAGTATGATTAATTTATCATACAGATTTATTATGAAAAATGTAACGGTTATTATTGGAACAAAATGGGGCGATGAAGGAAAAGGTAAAATCGCTGCTAAAGAATCTAAAGATGCAAAACTTGTTATACGTGCTACTGGCGGAAATAATGCAGGACATACAGTAATATATAAAGGTAAGTCTATAGCCTTGCATTTAATTCCTGGTGGTATTGTATATCCACAAACAACATGTATTATTGGACCAGGTGTTGTTGTTGATCCTGATGTACTTATAAGTGAAATAAATCTGCTTAAAAAACATGGTGTGCCAAATATAGAAAAAAGATTAAAAATTAGTGGTCGTGCACATGTTATTATGCCATATCATAAAGATTTAGATGTGTTGTATGAAAAATTAAAGGAAAATCCTGTAGGTACAACCAAAAGAGGAATTGGTCCGTGTTATTCTGATAAAGATAATCGAATTGGAATTAGAATGTATGATTTACTATTACCAAAAGATGCTATTAAAAAGAAGATTAAAGAGGCAACAAAACTTCATAATCAAAATTTTTTAACAAATGGTATGCAAAACTGTATTGTAAATTCTGATAAACTTGCTTTGATTTGTAATAATTGGAAATCTATACTAAAAGATTATATTACAGATATAACTCCTTTGATATCTAAATCATTGGAAGATAATGATAAAATAGTAGTAGAAGGAGCACAAGCATTTAGACTTGATATAGACCACGGAGATTATCCAATGGTAACAAGTTCTAATCCAGTAACTGCTGGAACATTATGTGGAGCTGCATTACCACCTCAATCATTAAATATGGTTATTGGTATTGATAAAGCATACAATTCTAGAGTAGGTAATGGTCCATTTCCAACAGAATTAGAAGCCTCAATTGATGAAAATGGAAATGTATTTAAAAATGATAAACAATTAGAAGGAGATATTATACGAGAACTTGGTCATGAATATGGTACAACCACACAAAGACCAAGAAGATGTGGTTGGATGGATGCAGTAATATTACGTACTGCTAAATATACTTGTGGAATTGATTATTTATGTATTAATCATTTAGATACTTTAGGTAAAATCGGATTAAAACTTGGATATATCAAAATTTGTACAGCATATAATTATCAAGGTAAGGTTATTGATTATTATCCTGATGATATTGGAGTTACAGGAAAAATGCCAATACCAATTTACGAAACTTTAAATGGTGGCTTTGAAATTAGTTCTGATTGTAAATCATATGATGATTTGCCAGAGCTTGCAAAAAGATTTATTTCAATTATTGAGAAGACATCAAACATTAAAGTAAGATATGTTGGAATTGGTCCTGCAAATGATGATTTAATTGAAATTAATACAGATTCTAAGCTGTGAACATGTTATTTTTAAAAACTGTTACTAAAAAACTTACTTTAAGTTACAAAAGGGTAATCTTAATTTTATATTTAAGATTACCTTTTTATATATTGTAAAAAATAAAAAATAAGGAATTTTAGCATTTTTATTTTTCTTATTTTATGATATTATATAAATGGTGATATGAATGAATAAAAAAATAAAATTACGTATTGCTTTTATAATACTATTTATATTTATTATTATCTTAAGTCTAATAAATCTTTTTATTAATCATTATAAAAATGATAGATTAGGTAAAAATATAAAAAAGGTAACAGAAGATTTAAATATATATAAAGAAGATACGATATCAAATATAAACGAAAAACAAGAATATAAAGATGAAAATGATATAATTATTGGGTTATATATAAAAAATGGTAATAGTTTTAATTTAGTTGAAGAGATATATGAATGTAGCTTTGATGCAGAAGATATAATGGGACTTTTTTATGTTATTCCATCGAATGAGAGAACGTTAGTTTCAAGTTCATATAAATCTTTATATAACGAATGGATAGAAAAGTATGAAAATATAGATGATTATAAAATAGGATATAATTTAAGTTTTGAGATGAAAGATGGTACTAAAATAGATCAAATTATAACAAATCCTAAAGAGGCATATTTAATGTATCCTAAACTTCAATGTTATTTATATGATGATATTAATTTAAAGCCTACAGATAGATATTATCATATAACAGATGAAACTTTTAATGATAATACGATTTGTTCTTCTATAAAACTTGTAGGAGATGTGAATTCAAATGATATAGTATCAGATGTAACTCTTACCGTTTATACATATGATGGAATACAAGATTTTGATGAAAATGGTAAATATAGAGGAAATAGTAAATATGAAATAAAATTAAGAAAAGAAAAATAAAGTAGTAATAGAAATGTTTTAGTTTACATTTGATATTTTTTATGATAAAATATATTATAAAATTAAATATGGTTGATGATTATAATTAAGATTGGATGTGATGAAAAATGAGTTTTTTAGGTAATATTATTTGGTTTATTTTTGGTGGATTTTTAAGTGGATTTTCTTGGATAGTATCTGGAATAATATGGTGTATAACTATAATTGGTATACCATATGGCCTACAATGTTTTAAATTTGCAAGTTTATCATTTGCACCATTTGGAAAAGAGGTAAATTATAGTGGTGGAGTAGTATCATTTATTGTAAATGTCATTTGGTTTATATTTTTTGGGCTTCCAATGGCAATTGAAAATGCGATATTTGGAATAATATGGTGCCTAACTATAATTGGTATACCATTTGGCTTACAATTTTTTAAAATTGCAAAACTTGCTTTAGCACCATTTGGTGCTGAGATTTATAAAACAAATTAGTTAAAAAAGAGTAGATTTCTACTCTTTTTATTTATATTTTTAATAGACATTTTATATTTTTATGGTATAATTTTTCTGTTATTTTTTTATTTTGTATATCTTAATGTTAATATAGGAGGAAGATGTATGGCCAAAAATAAACTTATTAGGGGAGATTTTGACAAAACTAAAGAATATTTAGAATTAAAAGAATATATTTTTGACTTTAGAGATGAATATAATAAAATAATCATAGAATCTAGTGTTAAAGATAGAATTAAATATTTAAAAACAAGAATAGATAATGATTTATACGGTATAAATCATAAATATTGTAATAAGTTTTTAAATTTAATCATTATGTATATGAATGATGAGATTTCTTTAGAAACATTAAATAATGAAAAAGAAGAAATAGACAATTATTTTTCAAAAAATGCCATATTAGATAATCAAGATAAAAATTGTGTTGCTTTATATATGATATATTCATATATTTATGACATTTATACATTAGTTGTCAAAAATATGTAACAATTTGTTTTATTTTTTCTTTTTTAGAATATAGATTTTTCTATATTCTTTTTTTTTGTTTTTATGCTAAAATAATATTGGTGATTTAATGAATAAGTTATTAATAGCGAGTAATAATATTCATAAAGTAAATGAATTTAAAGAAATATTTTCAAATTATGAAGTAATTTCTTTAAAAGATATAAATATTAATATTGATATAACAGAAGACGGTAAAACTTTTGAGCAAAATGCAGTAAAAAAAGCACTTGAAATATATAAAAGAACAAATATAATTACCATAGCAGATGATAGTGGACTTCAAATACAAGCTTTAAATGGATATCCTGGAGTACTAACTAAACGTGAAGTGTATAAAAATGGTGAGTTAGTTGGAAATAAAAAAATACTTGAAATGATGAAAGATATTAAAAATAGAAACGCTAGTTTCAAATGTATAGTTGCATGTGTAATAAATAATGATAATATATTAATAGGTAGAGGAGAAAATGTAGGCACTATAACATATGATATTATTGGCAGTAATGGATTTGATTTTGACTTTATTTTTAAATTAGAAAATGGTAAGACATTATCAGAATTATCAAAAGAAACAAAAAATAAAATTAGTGCTAGAAGAATTGCAGTAGAAGATTTAAAAAATAAATTAGACAAATTTTTTAGTGAAAAAAATTGTTAATATCAATATTTTTTTGCATTTTATTTTTTTCTACAAATTATTGCAAATATTACCATTTTATTATATAATCTATAAAGTAGGATAAAATATATAAGAGAGGACGAAATTAAATGAAAAATACATTAAGTAATCTATATAAAGAAGCTAAAAAAAATTATGAGATAATTGAAAATACATATAAAATTTTAGAAGATAGTTATGAATTAAAAATTCCAATTCATTCTGCTGGAATGTGGCTTTTAGATAACATGTATATTATAAAAGAAGAATATATGGCTATTAAAGAAGATTTAAAATCTATTAAAAATATGAAATTACCTGTTATAAAAGATCACGAAGGCAGAAAATATATAAGTATATTTTTTCTTGCATATGAACTTGTTGAAAAAAATACAGGTTTTCTAGATCAAAATATTATTTCTAATTGTTTAAAAGATTATCAAAAATTATCATATTTATCATCAGAAGAATTAGATCTTTTCGTATTAATGCTTAAGATTGCACTTCTTAAATTTATTGCTAGAATTTGTTTAAATATTGCAAATTCACAAATAAAGAAAATACAAGTAGAACAAATTTTATCTAAAGGATTTGCTAATAGTACTTTTTTCTCTAGAAAAATAATAAATGAAGTAAAATATTTTGATAATTTTAGAGAATATATGGTTGATACATCTAAAATTAAAAATACAAATACAGCATTTGTTGAATATATGTCATATAGATTAAAAGAACTTGGTGCAAAAGGTGAGGAATTCTTTGATCTATTAAAAGAAGAAGCTTCAAAAATCGGTTTTACTATTGATGAGGCAATAGTAAAAGAACACATGGAGATTGCTAAAACAACCGATTATATTGGAAGATCAATATTATCATATAAACGTTTGTCCGGTCTTAATTTTAGAGAAATTTTTGAAAAAGTAAATAAAATAGATGAAACTTTAAAAAATGAATTTACAGGTGAATTTAAAAAATGTGATTATAAAACTAAAGATAGATATAGAAAATATATAATTAAATTATCTAAAAAATATAATTTATCAGAAGTTTATATTGCAAAGAAAGCTGTTGAATGCTCTATAAAATATAAAAAACATGTTGGATTTTTCTTAATTGGAGATGATAAATATTTATTAAAAAAAGAACTTAATAAACCATATTTGTCTGATATATTAAATTTAAAATTGTTAAGCCCCCTAAAACCATTTTTATATATTGTTTCAATACTTACGCTTGCATTTTTGTTTACATATTACACATCTTTTTTGGTTAAAGATACAAATATTTATATAAAAGTTTTATTATATATAATATTATTTTCATTTGGCATGGAAGTATCAAGTAAACTTATCGATTATTTACTAAGAAAAATTGTAAAGCCAAAAACTTTACCACGTTTTAATTTTGCTAAAACAATTGATAAAAAATACAAAACATATGTTGTTATGCCTACTATCATATCATCAATTGAAAAATTAGATAATATGATAAATAAAATGGAAATAACATATCTTGCAAATAGAACTGATAATATGTATTATATGTTACTTGGCGATTGTATGCAAAGTGATAAAGCAAAAATAGATATAGATGATAAAATTGTAGCTTATGCAAAAGAAAAGCTTGATAAATTAAATGAAAAATATAAATCAGACCATAAAATATTTAATTTTATATATAGAAAACGTGTATATTCTAAAGGTGAAAAATCATATATGGGATGGGAAAGAAAAAGAGGTGGCCTGTTACAATTCAATAGACTAATTCTTGGAAAAATGTCAAAAGAAGAAATGGATAAAACTTTTTATATCACATATTATGATTTTGTTAAAGCCAAATATGCTATAACTGTAGATGAGGATACAGAAGTATCTCTAAATACAGCTAAAGATTTAGTAGGGATAATATCACATCCATTAAATAGACCAGTACTATCAAAAAATGGCAAAATTGTAAAAAGTGGTTATGGTTTAATTCAACCATCAGTTGGCCTTGATATAGAAGCCGCAAATAAAACAATATTTTCTAAAATATTTGGTGGATTTGGCGGTTTAGATATATATACTAATGCTATATCAAATGTTTATCAAGACGTTTTTGGTGAAGCTATATTTTGTGGAAAAGGTATATATGATATTGAACTTTTCGAAAAACTAGTTGCGCCAGAGATACCAGAAAATTTAGTTTTAAGTCATGATTTGCTTGAAGGCTCAATTATAAGAGCTGGACTTGCATCAGATGTAGAATTACAAGATGGATTCCCATCCAATTATATTGCATATATGAAAAGAAATCATAGATGGTTTAGAGGAGATATGCAAATTATTAAATGGCTTATATCTCCAAAATCAAAACTAAATTTGTTATCTAAATGGAAAATTTTTGATAATTTAAGAAGACCAATGGTTTATGTGTTTGCATTAATCTTTTTAGTTATACTTGCATTTTTAGATTTAAAATTATTCCAAATTGGTACATTACTTACTTTTGTTGTAATAGGAATTCCAAATATTTTATCTATAATAGATCAATTAATTTTTGGTAAGATAAAATATACAAAAGATGTACAATATATACCAATAATAAATGGTATAAAATCGGATTTATTAAAAATGTGTTTTAATTTTGCTACAATACCTTATCAAGCATATATATGCATTAGTGCATTTACATTATCATTATATAGAATGTTAATTTCAAAAAGCAATTTACTTGAATGGACTACAGGTGAAATGTTAGATAAAAAAGCAAAAAGTAATTTTTCATATTATTTCATTAATATGTTTATAAGTGTAATATATGGTTTGTTATTAATATTTATAAAATCAAATGGAATATTATTTTTAGGAACAGAATTTAAATTTTATATTGGTTTAGTATTTATAATTTCTCCATTCTTTGCATATTTACTTGGTAAAGATCATTTAATTTATTTAGATAAAAAATTAGATAAAAAACAAAATGATGAAATATTAGAAGTTGCAAGAAGAACATGGTTTTTCTTTGATACAATGATGAATGAAGCAAATAATTATTTACCAACTGATAACTATCAAGAAAATAGAAGAGTTAAGGTTGTAAATAGAACTTCATCTACAAATATTGGATTTGCAATTCTTTCAATAATAAATGCATATGATTTAAAATTCATATCACTTGATGAATGTTTAATAAAATTAACTAGAGTATTTAATACAATTGAAAAACTAGAAAAATGGAATGGACATTTATATAATTGGTATAATATAAAAACATTAGAACCACTTCGTCCAAGATTTGTATCAACAGTAGATAGTGGAAATTTTGTTTCATGTTTATATGTAGCTAGAGAATTTTTAAAGGAATTTTCTGATTACAATTACAGTATAAAAATATTAGAAAACAATAATGATACAAAAACAATAAAGAGTTTAATTGATACAATAGATTTACTTATAAAAAATACAGATTTTTCATATTTATATGATGCAACAAGAAATTTATTTACTATAGGCTATGATCAAGAAAGTTCTAAGTTATCAGACAGTTATTATGATCTTTTAATGTCTGAATCTAGAACAACAAGCTTAATTGCAATAGCAAGAAGACAAGTTACATCAAAACACTGGTTTACATTTGGAAGAAATTTAGTTAAACTTGATGGATATAAAGGTCTTGTATCATGGACTGGTACAGCATTTGAATACTTTATGCCATATATTTTCCTTAAATCATATCCACATACTTTAATTGATCAGACTTTATTTTTTGCCAAATATAGTCAAATAAAATATGCACAAAATAATAATGTAGCATGGGGAATTTCAGAGAGTGGATTTGCAGTAAAAGATAATGAATTAAATTATCAATATCAAGCTTTTGGTATACCATGGCTTGGTCTTAAAAGAGGTCTTAATGATTATCTTGTAATATCACCATATTCATCATTACTTATGATGGAATATGCACCAGACGAAGTATATAGAAATATAAAAAGATTAAAAAAACTTGGTATGTATTCATCATATGGTTTTTATGAAGCAGTAGATTATACTAAAGCACATATTGATGCAAATAGTAATTTTGAGATAGTAAAAACATATATGGCACATCATCAAGGAATGATACTTGCATCTATAAATAATTATATTAATCATGGAATTATTAAAAATAGATTCCATAAAAATCCAGATATACAAGCGTGTGAGATATTACTAAAAGAAAGAGAAAGATTAAAAGCTTCAATTAAGAAGAAAACACATGATAAAGAAAATGTATTTAAACAAAAAAATATTCAAAAATATACAACATATATAAATTATACATATGGTGAGAGAACATTAAATAAAATAACAGGAAAATACACAGTTAAAAAGCAAAATGAAGAAGCAATTACTTTCTTAAAAGGTGGAAACCTATCTACAATGCTAACAAATACTGGAGCAAGTTTCTTAAAATATAAAGATAAAATATTAAATAGACAGTTATATAATGAAGTAAATACAACAGGTAACTTTGTATATTTGACTGATATGGAAACTTCAAATATTATATCTGTTACAGATTGTGATATAAATAGTAAAAATAATAAGAACTCTAAGAAATGTTTATACACAGCAACTTTAAGTGGAGTTGAATATTATATTGAAAACAGTAAACTTGAAGTTACAACTAAACTTTCTTTATCACCAGAGTACAATGCAGAAATGAAAAAAATAAGTATATATAATAATAGTAATATAAAACGTGAGATAATAATAAATACATACATAGAACCAGCACTTACTGATTATATGACAAATGTTGTTCATCCATCATTTAGTAATCTTCAAATGGAAACATATTATGATGAAAATTTAGATACTTTGATTGCAACTAAAAGAACAAAAACAGATGATGAGCAAAAGTATTATATATATTCTAAACTTGTAGGTATTGATTTAGAAAAAGATGTTGAAACAGAAAAAGTAAAATTAGTTAAAGAATTTGATAAAGCATATGATGGTGAAATTTCAAATTATCCTTTATGGCCAGTATTATCATATAGAGCAAAAATTATATTAGATCCGCATGAAAGACAAGAATTTTATTACATAGTTGGAATAGCTGAATCAAAATATGATTTAAATAATGCAATAGTAAACTTGGATAAATCAGGTATAGAAAGTCAATACAAAATCGAAAGTGAATTAAGTAGTATAACAGCTAGATATTTAAAATTAGAGAAAAATAAAGCTCAAATATATAATAACATAATAAAAGATGTTGTACTAAATAAAAATCCAAATTCAAATGAAGCTTTTTGGAATTCAAATTTAAGTCAATCATTACTATGGAAATATTCAATTTCAGGTGACCTGCCAGTAATTCTTGTATATATAAATAAAATAGAAGATGCCGGTATAATAAATGAAATAATAAACTTTATGGATTATATAAAAAATAGAGGCTTAGATATTGATATAGTAATAATAATTGATGAAAAAGATCCAAAAGGAAGCATATATAATTATTTAAAAACAAGAATAGATAGAGCTGTGTATATGGATCATACTAAAGGAGATATTTATTTACTTAATATGTATGCTTTAAGTCAAGATGAAATTAAACTTTTAACTTTCCTTGCAAGAAGATATATAAATTCAATTGATGAGTTTTTATCTGTTGAAGAAAGTAAAGAAGATAAAGATGTGTTTATGGTTGATAAAAATGAAAATATGAAGGAGGATACCATAGATGAAAAATAAAAATGCAGATAGTGAATATATAGCATTTAATTCTTATGGTGGATTTAATAAAACAAAAGATGAATATCATATATTAAATACTAAAACACCTGTTCCATGGTGTAATGTAATGGCAAATGAAAATTTCGGTACACTTGTGTCAAGTTATGGCACAGTGTACACTTATTATAAAAATAGTCAAGGTTATAAAATAAGTAATTGGTGTAATGATTGGATTACATTTAAACCAGGAGAAGTTTTTAGTGGAATATATGATGAAGATTATAATTTACATTATGGGTTTGGATATACTACTGTACTGCAAGAAAATGATGATATATTAAAAGAAATGAAAATTTTTGTACCTTCAGAAGATAATGTTAAAATTCAATATATCACATATGAAAATCCAACACCAAACAAAAAAACAGAAACAATATCATACAAAATAGATCCAGTGTTAGGTGTTACATCTGAGACAACAAGTAATTATATAATAACTAGAATTAAAGACAATGTATTACAATTTAAAAATCCATATAATCTAGATTTTGGTAATTTTATTCCGTTTATATGTCTACTTGGTAATACAGATGATTTAAATGTAGAATATAATGAAAAAGAATACGAAATAAAAATAACTTTTGATGTTTCAGAAAGCTCAAAAAGATCATTTGCTATAGCGCTTGGATGTGCTGAAGATAACGATGAATATATAGATTATATAAAAAATAAATATAATACAAACGAAAATATAGAAAAAGAGTTAGAAAACACAATAAAATATTGGAGAGAAAAAGTAGTAAAAAACTTTAATACAGGTGATGAATATATAGATATAATGGCTAATGGTTTTTTACTTTATCAAACAATTGTATGTAGACTTTTTGCAAAAACAGGATTTTATCAATGTGGTGGTGCAATAGGATTTAGAGATCAACTTCAAGATACTCTTGCATTAATTAGAACATGGCCTGAAAAAACAAGGAGCCAAATAATACTTCATTCATCTCATCAATTTGAAAAAGGTGATGTACTTCATTGGTGGCATGAATATAATAATTCCGGCATTAGAACATATTTTTCGGATGATTATTTATGGCTTCCATATGTTTTATCTGAATATGTATCTATAACAAAAGATTATTCTATTTTGGATGTTATGACAAAATATTTAGAAGATAAACCAATGGGAGATAAAAGAGAGGCATATAACATATATAATAATATTGATGTTTCTGATAGTGTTTATGATCACGCAAAAAAGGCTATTTTGTATGGCTTATCTAGGCAAAATCTAAATAATAATTTATTAGACATTGGTGATGGCGATTGGAATGATGGTTTTAGTAATATAAGAGGTCAATCAGTATGGCTTACATTTTTTATGATGGACGTTTTAAAAAGATTTATTCCACTTGCAAAACATAAAAAAGATAAAGAAATGGAAAAGAAATGCGAAAAAATGAGACACATATTAAAACATGCAATAATAGAACATTGTTGGGATCATGATCATTTTGTAAGAGCATTTTTTGAAAATGGAGAAGTATTAGGGTCATATAAAAATAAAGAATGTAAAATAGATCTTATATCTCAGGCATGGGCAGTTATTGCAATGAAAGAATATAAAGATGTAGAAGATGATTTACATGAATGCCTAAAAACTGCGGATAAATATTTAGTCGATGATGGAAATATGATAGTAAGATTACTTTATCCTTCATTTGACCATCCTGAGAACAATCCTGGATATATAAGAGCATATGTGCCTGGAATAAGAGAAAATGGAGGACAATATACTCATGGTGCAACATGGCTTTCAAAAGCATATTTTGAACTTGGAGATAAAAAAGATGGTATAAAGATATTAAAATATATTAATCCTATATCTCATTCTGATACTAAAGAAAAATCAGATATATATATGGTTGAACCATATGTTGTTGCAGCAGATGTCTATACAAATAAAGAACATTTAGGTAGAGGAGGATGGACTTGGTACACTGGTTCATCAGCATGGGTATATAAAATAATTGAAGATTATTTAAGTTAAAAAAAGCAGATAGAAAA
>CALWOE010000010.1 GCA_944383035.1 uncultured Clostridia bacterium | reverse complement strand
CGAACGGTACGTACGGTGGTGTGAAAGGGTATCATATCAATAAACGAAGTTTATTGAAAATTTACTCTATTCGATTAAATTTTTTATTATATTTTGGATATACTAAATATAGGGTGATTATATGTATTTGTATATTCCAAAGAAATCTAAAGAGATATATAAGGAAATAATAGCACATAGAGGTTATCATGATATATGGCCGGAAAATTCTATTTTAGCATTTAAAAAAGCATTAATGAAAAATATGGCTATTGAGGTAGATATAAGAAAAACAGTAGATAATGAAATAATTTGTATACACGATAGATATTTAAAAAGACTGCTTGGGATAAAAGGTAGGGTATCTAAGAAAACATATTCAGAAATAAAAGATGAGTATATATTAAATTCTAATGAAAAGGTACCTACATTAAAAGAAGTATTAGATCTAATTAATGGCAAAATTACAATATTAATTGAAGTTAAAGATTTTATGGATTATATGTACGAAAAAAAATTAATAGAGATTATGAATGGTTATAATGGTAAATTTTATTTTCATACCAAAAATATTTTAACTTATAAAAAACTTCAAAAAATTTATGAAACTAAAGTATTTTGGATACTAAATCCTTTCAGAAAAAGATTTAACTTTATAAAAGGAGGATATTATAAAAGAGCGGAATTTATTGTTAAATAATTTACATAAATATGATATGAATTTGACTAATAAGCTAAATTTTGATATAATAAATGAGCAATAGTTTGGTTATATAATAATTAATATTTATTTAGGAGGAATATATGTGACTAACATTATTTATTTATTGCTTATTTTGCTTTTTGTTTTTTTTATTAAAAAAACATTATTATTTAGTTATGTACCAAAAAAATCTAAAGGAATTTACAGTTGTAAGTTTGCACATCGCGGATTACATCTAGCAACAATTGGTGAAAATACTAAGCGTGCAATTATTTATGCATTAAGCTTTCATTATGATGTTGAAGTAGATATACGTTTAACAAAAGATGGCAAGCTTGTAGTATTTCACGACAGATATTCAAAAGTAAAACTTGGGTTCCCAGGTAGAATATCTAAGACTAATTCTAATAAGCTTTTAAATGCAAATTTAAGAGGAACTAAAGATCATGTTCCACTCTTAAGTGAGATTTTTGAAATCACTGAAAAAAAATGTACAATTCTAATTGAAGTAAAAGGATTACTTACAAAAAGGTATAAAAAAGAGTTACTCAAAATCATGGAAAATTATACAGGATGTTATTATTTTCATACAAAGAATTTGTATAATTATTTTTGGCTTAAGTATTATTATAATACTAAAGATGAAAAGAAAGTTTATTGGGTTTTAAATATTTTTAGAAAAAGATTTGATTTTTTGAAAAAACATGATTTAAAAGTTATTGAAAAAACTATCTTTGAGAAAAAATATATTGATGAATTTGATAAACTTGTATACAATATTTCTGATAATGATTTTGATAATGCTTTAAAGTTATTCTTTTACAAATTTAGGGAAAACTTTGGTATCCCGTCTGTTGATGACTTTTTATATGAACTTGAAAATATGGCTGGAGCAAAAGATATTATCAAGCTTGCATATAAGGTAATTAATAGATATGGTTCAAGAATTGATACAAATCATTGGTTGTTTAACAACACAGTATATACATCTAAAGATGGAAAGAAATACAATATTTCTGCAACTCATAGATGTATTTATGATAACAAGTATCCTGAAAATTCAAAAGAGGGTATTATAGAATGTGTTAAAAATGGATTTGCTCTTGAAGTTGATATTATTTATCATAAGCATGACTTATATGTATATCATGATGATAGAATAAGTTTAATTTTAGGGCAAGAAAAATCTAGTGCCAGAAAAACAACTTTAATGCGGTTTGAAGAAGTTTTAGAATTAGTAGATGGAAAGGTTCCGATTATTTGTGATATCAAGGATTATAATCTTTTTAGTCGGAAACTTGAAAAAATTCTTATTTTTTATATCAAAAAATATCCAAATATTAAATATGCGGTACAGTCTTTTAATCCTCTTGTTATGATGTTCTTTTATAGAAGATTTCCAAGACGGAAGAATAAAAAAGAAACATTACCTGCTGATATGGTATTTGGACAAGTTGGGCATAGTTTAAAGGGATTAAAAGAAAAAATTAAACTACCTGTAGTTTTTAAACAGATTTCAATTATTGTAAACTTTTGCTTATTTTATTGGGGAAAACCAGATTATGTTGTTTATGATTTAAATGAGTCAGTAACATCACTTACAAATTTTAATAATATTATCGGTATACCAGTTATTGGTTATGCACCAAAAACGGAAGAAGAATGTAGAAAGTATTATTATTCATTTGATGGATTTATTGGCGAAAATTATATTGACAAACAATCATGGAATGGTACATTTATAAAAAAAACGGTATAAATTATTTTATATCGTTTTTTTATTTTTTTATCTATATATTATATTTTAAATTATTGTATTTAATTTTATATTTTGAATATTATTTAATAGGTGATTTTATGAATATAAAAAATAATGTTATTGAATTAATAGGTAATACTCCTATTTTAAAATTAAATAAAATAAAAGAAAAATATAACTTAAAATCAAATTTATTTTTAAAGATGGAATGTTTTAATCCAGGATTTAGTATAAAAGACAGAGTTGCTTTAAATATGATACAGGATGTACTAAATAAAAAAATAATTACTGAAAATGGAACAATTATAGAAGCTACAAGTGGAAATACGGGAATTGGTTTAAGTTTGATATGTAATTATTTAAATTTAAAATTAATAATTGTAATGCCTGAAAATATGAGTGAGGAAAGAAAAAAAATATTTAATATACTTGGGTCAAAAGTTATACTTACTTCAAAAGAAGGAGGAATGAATGAAAGTATAAAAATGGCTGAAAAAATTCAAAAAATAACAAAAGACTCTATTTATTTAAGTCAATTTGATAATTATTCTAATGTTGTAGCTCATTACAAAACTGGTGAAGAAATAATTAATGATATGGATGGTAATATCGATTATTTTATATGTGGAGTAGGAACAGGAGGAACCTTAACTGGTATAGGAAAAATACTAAAAGCAAAAATAAATGATGTCTCTATAATTGCTGTAGAGCCAGAAAATTCAGCAGTATTATCTGGTAAAAAAAGTGGCATACATAAAATACAAGGTATTGGTGCTGGATTTGTTCCAACTATTCTTGATACAAAAATTTATGATGATATAGTAACTATAAATTGTGAAGATGCAATAAAAATGGTAAAAGTTATTTCTAAATTAGAAGGAATAATGGTTGGAATATCAACTGCAGCTAATATTTGTGCTTGTATAAAGTATGATAGCTTAATAAGAAAAGATAATAAAAATATTTTAACAATAGCTCATGATTTACTTGAAAGATATTTGTCTGCATACTAAAAATATATAAAAAAATACTTGATATATTTTTATTTTTAATGTATAATTAATATAGTATAGTTTAAAGATTTTATTTTACATAAATTATACTGAGGTTTTAATTACATATCAATATGATAAGAAAATTTAAATATAGATAATGTACATTGAAAATTATATATTAAGGAGGAATTAAATGATGATTACAGTAATTGCTGCTGTTGTTGCGTTTGCTGTTGGATCTTTAATTTTTTTCTATGTTGGTATTCAATATAGAAAAAAGATTGCAGAGTCAACTGTTAAGTCTGCTGAACAACAAGCAGAAAAAATAATTGAAGACGGAAAAAAAGATGCCGAAAGAGTAAAAAAAGAAGCTATTTTACAAGCTAAAGATGAAATGATGAAGAAAAAAGATGAAATTGAAAATGAAGCTAAATCTAGAAAAAAAGAATTACAAGAGATTGAAAACAGAATTAATCAAAGACAAGATCTTGTTGATAAAAGAGCTGCTCTTATTGAAGAAAAAGAAAATAATATAATTAAAAAGAGTGATGAGTTAAATAAAAAAGAACAAGATTTAGCTAAAGCAAAAGATAGAGAGATAGAACAATTAAGTAAAATTTCTCAAATGTCTGTTGAAGAAGCAAAAGCTACAATTATGGAAAAATTACAAGATGACATGAAAAGTGAGATTGCAAATTATATTCATACAGAACAAGAAAAAGCAAAAGAAGAATGTGATAAAAAAGCAAAAGAAATACTTGTACAATCTATTCAAAAATGTGCAACAAATCATACATCTGAAGCTACAGTTACTACTGTGTCACTTCCAAATGATGATTTAAAAGGAAGAATAATCGGTAGAGAAGGAAGAAATATTAAAACAATTGAAACATTAACAGGAATTGATTTAATCATTGATGATACTCCTGATGTTATAGTATTATCAAGCTTTGATCCAATAAGACGTGAAGTTGCAAGAATTGCACTTGAAAGACTTATTGCAGATGGAAGAATACATCCTGGAAAAATAGAAGAGATGATAGAAAAAGCAAAGGTAGAAGTTGAAAATACTATAAAAGAAGAAGGAGAAAGAGCTTTATATGAAACTGGTGTTGTAAATGTACATCCAGATCTTGTTAAACTTTTAGGAAAACTTAGATATAGAACAAGTTATGGTCAAAATGTTTTAAATCATTCAATCGAGGTATCAAATTTAGCTGGTACACTTGCTGTAGAATTAGGACTTGATCCTACAATTGCAAAACGTGCAGGACTTTTACATGATATTGGTAAATCATTTGATCATGATGTAGAAGGTACACACGTAAGTCTAGGCATCGATTTATTAAGGAAATATAAGGAAAAAGAAGAAGTTATTTGGGGAATGGAAGCACATCATGGAGATACTGATCCAAAGACTATAGAAGCAGTTTTAGTTACAGCTGCTGATATTGTTTCTGCATCAAGACCTGGTGCTAGAAAAGAAACAGTAAGTACATATATTAAAAGATTACAAAAACTTGAAGAAATTTGTAATGGTTACAAAGGTGTTGAAAAATCATATGCTATTCAAGCTGGTCGTGAAGTAAGAATAATTGTAAAACCAGAACAAGTAGATGATGATTCAATGATTATAATGGCAAGAAATGTTGCAAATCAAATTGAAAACGAAATGATTTATCCTGGACAAATAAAAGTTAATGTAATAAGAGAAACACGTGCTGTTGAACTTGCAAAATAATATATTATGTCGGAATTTTTAGAATTCCGGCTTTTTTTATACTATTTTTATGTTGACATAAGATAAATTTTGATATATAATATACTTGTTTTTATGAGATGTTTCTAAATAAATATTTTAGGAGGAGAAAATTATTATGAATTTAACAGAACGTGAATTAAAAACTCTTTTTAACTTTAACAAAGATACTTTGTTTTTTCCGCTTGTTGCCAATATTAAAGGTACATTTGAAGTTGATGGACAAACTCAGTATAGTTTATCCGAATCTTCAATGCTTATCGGACTTAAATATTCTGATGAAAAAGGATATTATATCTATGCTAAACGTATTTCTGGAGTTCAAATTTTGTATACAAATTTTTTAGTTGCTGTTGCAAAATATATTGATATTTTGCCAATTAAGCTAAAATTTGAAGGATTTAAAAATAAATATACTTTTTTGAAGAGAATTGGTAATCAAAAATATACTGATGTTCAAGTGTATTTTATAGAAAAATTATTTCCAAATGAAAAATATCCAAATGAGAAATTTGAACTTAATGAAGAAGAAAAAAAATATTGGGAAGATATTATAGGTTGTAAGTGTGAAATGATATTAGATTTTACAACATATAACAGTGGTATGCAAGGTGTTCAGGAAATTAAGTTTGATTATATAGCAGCTTATTTATTGACTCTTAATGCTTTAAAATTAAATGAAGATAAGACAATGTCATATAACAATACTTTATTTAATAAAATTATGCCACATGAGAGATTTGAGATTAAATTTTCTAAATTTAATGATTTTACTTGGAGTAACGGAAATGAAATTGTAAAGAAAGTAAATACTATAGGTGGAAATACTAAAAAGAAAAAATCAACTTTGATTTATTCTTCTGTTGAAAGAGATGAGAATGGTAATAAAATTTTAAAACAACATTTTAAAGAAGTGTCCTAATTAATTTAGGATACTTTTTCTTGCTTTATTTTATACTTTGATGTATAATATTTATGCTAAGGGGGCAAATTTAGTGAATATATTAATAGTAGGAGATATAGTAGGAAAAAGTGGAGTTTTAAAATTACAAAATTGTTTAAAAGAAATAATACCAACTGAAAAAATAGATTTTACTATAGTAAATGGAGAAAACTCTGCAAATGGTAAAGGAATTAGATTAAAAGAATATGAACAAATTTTAAGTTATGGTGCAGATGCTATAACTTTAGGTAATCATATATATTATAGAAAAGAAATGGCAAGTTTGTATAAAACTTTAGATAGATTATTATTACCAGCAAATATCACAAATTTAGAAGGTAATGGATGTATAGTTGTAGAAAAAAATGATATTAAATATGGAGTTATAAATATAATTGGTAGAGCGTGTATGGGTGATATAATTGAAAAGAATGCTTCTAATCCATTTGATAAAGTAGATGAGGAAATAGAAAAATTAAAAAAGAAAAATGTAGATTATATTTTTGTTGATTTTCATGCAGAAGCAACAGCCGAAAAAATTGCAATGGGTTATTACTTAGATGGAAAAGTAACTGGTATTTTTGGTACTCATACACATGTTCAAACAGCAGATGAAAAAATACTTGAAAATGGTACTGCATATATTACGGATGTTGGTATGACAGGTCCAATTAATAGTATAATTGGACTAAAAAAGGAAGTAGGGCTAAATAGGTTTAAAACTGGTAAATATTTTAAATATGAATGTAGTGAAAATGAGTCTATGTTTAATGCAATTATTATAAAAACAGATGATAATACAAAAAAAGCAATATCAATAAAAAGAATAAATTTATAAAAGGTTTGATTATTTCAAACCTTTTTTCACTATTATACTATTTTTTTAGTAGTATATAATAGGTGATGGATATGAAAATTATAAAAACTTTAAAAAATATATATTATGATGCAAAGAACATTTGTAAAAAGGATCCAGCCGCCAAAAATGTAATATCCACAATATTATTATATCCGAGTATACATGCAATTTTTTTACATAGAATAGCACATTTTTTCTACAATAAACATTTGTTTTTTATAGCAAGACTTATATCACAAATATCTAGGTTTTTTACCGGAATAGAAATTCATCCTGGTGCAAAAATTGGAAATAGGGTATTAATAGATCATGGAATGGGAGTAGTTATAGGTGAAACTGCAGAAATTGGTGATGATTGTACAATATATCATAATGTAACACTTGGATGTAAAGTTGCCAATATTAATTGTAAAAGGCACCCTACAATAAAAAATAATGTTGTTATTGGTTGTGGTGCAAAAGTGTTAGGAAATATTACTATTGAAGATAATGTTATTATAGGAGCAAATGCAGTAGTTTTAAAAGATATAAAGAAAGATAGCGTAGTTGTTGGAGTACCAGGAAGAATAATTAATTAAAAAATAACGATATAGTTTAACTATATCGTTTTAAATATTGTTATTTATCATATGCTATTTGTTTTAGACAAGTTTTACAAATATTTTTATTTTTAAAGCTTGTAATATTGTCTGCACTTCCACAAAAAACGCATGCTGGTAAATATTTTTTTAATATTATAGATTCTCCACTTACATATATTTCTAATGGATCTTTGATATCTATCCCTAGACTTTTTCTAAGTTCAGATGGTAATACAATTCTACCTAATTCATCTACTTTTCTTACAATACCAGTTGACTTCATATATAACCCCCCTTTATTTAATGATGATATGTTTCATTATTATTTATTTTAAATCCTCTAAATATTTGCTCTAATAAAAATAATCTAAATAATTGATGTGGAAAAGTCATTTTTGAAAATGATATTTTTTCATTTACATTATTTAGTATATCTAAATTTAATCCTAAACTTCCACCAATTACAAAAACAATAGTAGAAGAGTGGTAAGTTGATATATTTTCTATTTTTTCTGCAAATTCTAATGACGTATATTGTTTTGCATTAATATCTAAGGCAATAATATACGATTTAGAGAACTTTTTTAGTTTTTCTAGGATTTTATTACATTCTATACTTTTTATTTTTTCATTTTCTTTTTCATTTGATGTAGCTGGTAATTTTTCATCTTCAATTTCAATAATTTCTAATTTGCAATATTTTGCAAGTCTTTTAGTATATTCATAAATTAAATTTTTTAAAGATTCTTCTTTTACTTTACCTACACAAATAATTTTTATATTAATCATATTATATATTCCTCATTTGAAAGTGTTTTTGTTGCAATATTTAAATTAATATTATTAATGTCAATATCATTTTTTGTAAGATTTGTTAAAATAGTATCTTTTGCAATATATTCATTATTATTATTTTGACTTAAATGGGCAAGAAGAAAATTAGTTTGTCCATTATTTGCAAGTTTAGATATTGTTTCAGCAGCATCAGTGTTTGACAAATGACCAAAAGATCCTTTAATTCTTCTTTTTAAATTAAAAGGATATTTTCCATAGTCTAATAGTATATCATCATAGTTTGATTCTAAAATTACAAAGTTAGAATCCTTAAGATTCTCATATACATAATCTGTCATATAACCCAAATCAGTCGCAAAACTTAATTTGCTATTTTCACTTTTGATGTTATATCCACATGGCATAACTGCATCATGTGATGTTTCAAAAGCCCTTAATTCAATACTATTTATATTAAATGGTTTATTATAATCAATTATTTGTATATCACAGTCTATATTTTTTTCATTTAACTTATCTTTTAAATATATTGCTGTTTTTTCGGTAGTATAGATAGGTATATCATTTTTTTTACAAAGTGTATATAACCCTTTAATATGATCAACATGTTCATGAGTTATTACAATAGCATCAATATTAGATAAATCTTTATTTATGCTATTTAACCCTTCGTTTATAGCTTTATATGTAACACCAACATCTAATAATATATTAGTATCTTTATTTTCTATATGAAACATGTTGCCGGAACTAGAACTATAAAGTGGATGTACTTTAAGCATCAAATTCAGCCTCGGCATTATCATTTGAATATACTATATTTGCACCAAGGTTTTTAAATTTCTCTGTTATATTTTCATAACCACGTAGAATATGATGTATGTCGTATACATCTGTATCTCCTTCAGCTACAAGACCTGCTATTATCATAGCAGCACCAGCTCTCAAATCGTGTGCTCTAACAGGAGCACTATATAGTTTATCTACACCTTTAAAAATTGCTGTAGTACCATGTGCAGAAATATCAGCTCCCATTTTTGCAAGTTCATCAGTATATTGAAATCTTGATTCCCAAATATTTTCAACTATAATACCAGTCCCATCACATATACAAAGAAGAATACTCATTTGTGGTTGCATATCTGTAGGAAATCCAGGATATGGCATAGTTTTAACACTAAACGCTTTTGGTCTTTCATTCATTTTTACTCTTATACTTGTTTCGTATTCATCAATGATAGCGCCAGCTTCTTTTAATTTAGAAGTTATATGTTCAAGATGCTTTGGAATACAATTTTTAATTAATACATTTCCTTTTGTTGCTGCAGCTGCTACCATAAAAGTACCAGCTTCAATTTGATCTGGAATAATAGAATAACTAGATTTTTGTGATAGAGTAGATACACCAATTATTCTTATTGTATCTGTTCCAGCACCTTGTATTTTTGCTCCCATAGAATTTAAAAAGTTTGCTAAATCAACAATATGAGGTTCTTTAGCAACATTTTCTATTACTGTTATGCCTTCTGCTAGTGTAGCAGCAAGTATCGCATTCATAGTTGCACCAACACTTACTACATCTAAAAAAATATGAGATCCCTTCAATTTTTCTTTTCTTGAAGCATACACATTTCCACGTTTTACTTCAACTGTAGCACCTAATTTTTCTAATACTTTAATATGCTGATCAATTGGTCTTGCACCAAGATTACATCCACCTGGTAAACTTATTTGTACTTGTGAAAAATTACCAAGTAGAGCACCTAATAAATAGTATGAAGCTCTGAATTTACTAGTAAGTTCTGATGATGCAATTCCTGTTTTTATATTAGTATTGTCTATAATCATTTCGTTTGGTGATAAATATTCAATTTTAGAACCGAGAGATTCTAAAATTTTACAGTATGCTCTAATATCACTTATATTAGGAACATTTTCTAGATGACATTTCCCTTTAACAAGTAAAGTAGCAGGAAGTATGGCTACAGCGGCATTTTTTGCACCACTAATTACAACTTCACCTTCTAATTTACAAGGACCATGCACTGTAAATTTTTCCATATATACCCTCATTCCTTCCTTATATTTATTAATTATTAATGTAAGATATTTAAAACTTTATTTTAAAATTAAAATTATTTTATACTTATTTTTTTATAAATAAAATTTAAGCATAACCAAACTTTCTATACCTAATTATTATATTTATATGAAAAAAGTATAACATAAATTCATTAAAAAAACAACATTTTTAAAATTACAATATTTAGAAATTTCTATTAAAATAATTATTATGTATATTATTACATAAGTATTTGCACTTACTAGAAAAATTAGTTAATGTATTTTCAATGCACAAAAATTTTGTAAAAATATTTATATTTTTTCCAGTAATGTAATGTTGATTATACATAGGTAATTTTATATTTGAATTACACAAAAAGGTGTTTAAAAGTTTATTTTTATCAACTAACAAATTATCACCTCCTAATACATTTTATGTATTTAAAAAATAGAAGGTAATATAATGTTAATATATTTTAATAATTTTAAAAAAAGTCTTGTTTTTTTATTTTTTATATGTTAAAATGTATTAGTAACAATTTAAATTTAACAATAGGAAGGTGAAAAAAATGAAAAAAGATATACAACCAAATTATGGACCAGCTGTTATAAAATGCGTTTGTGGAAACGTAATAGAAACAGGTTCTGTAAAAAATGAAATGAGAGTAGATACATGCAGTAAATGTCATCCATTTTTCACTGGTAAAAAATTATCTATCTCTAGCCAAGGTAGAGCAGCTAAATTCATGGAAAAATACAAAAATCAAATATCTAAAAAATAATTGTTTTATGGGTGCTTTTGGCACTCATTTTTTCTATATAAATATCGGAGTTTATAATGAATAAAAATAAAAAGAACAAAAGAGCAGACAAAAAACAAATAGGAGGAATGGCTTTATTTGATGGATTAGTTTTACATAGTGATACTACTGAGGCTATAGCAAATGTATATAAAGACGAAGTAATTATTACAAAAACAAAATATACTAAAAATGATAAAAAGTTTAGTATAAAAAACATTCCATTATTACGTGGTATTTTTGCTATAGAAGATCTATTAAAATCATCTATACCATATATTTTAAAATCCGCAGAAAAAAGTTTAAATAATATATTTAAAGAAGAAGATTTAAAGCTAGGTAGATTTGAAATAATAAGTAGTTTAGTAATAGCTATATTTTTAATTTTATTACTTTTTACACTTATTCCAAATTTAATTTCAATGCCTTTTTATAAAGAAATAAGAAATATAATACAATGTGTAGTACAAATTATAATAGTACTAATATATTTAAGGATGATGAAAAAAACTAAAGCTTTAAATGAGGTGTTTGAATATCATGGTGCAGAACATAAAGTAGTTAATGCATATGAAACATTACCAATAGAGCAAATAACAGTAGAAAACGTAAAAAAAGTTACTAGATTTCAAAAAAGATGTGGTGGTAATTTTTTAAGTTATCTTTTTGTACTTACTATTTTAGCAACTATTTTAATACCATCATATAATTTGTTTTTTAAATCTTTAGTACTTATATGTTTATTTCCAATTTTAGTTGGACTCTCATACGAAATATTGTTTATAACTGCAAAGTATGATTGGTTAGATTTTATATCAAAAAAAGCCATGCTTATTCAGCATATAACAACCAAGGAGCCAAGCGATAAAAAAATTGAGGTTGCAATATATGCTTTATTTTCATGTCTTAATTTAGATAAAGATATTAGTATATATGATTATATTAAAAAAGTAAAAGAAAAATATGAAAATGTTGATTATAATGATATAAAAAAAGTTATTGCTTATGTATTAAAAAAAGATTTAAATGACATTTTAATAAATTCAAAAGAGTATATGTTAAATTATAATACACAAATTAAATTGAACACAATAATAAAAAAAATGTATAAAGAAGATTATCCTGTTGAATATTTATTAAATAGATCATATTTTTATAAAGAAGAGTATTTTGTAAATGAAAATGTTTTAATACCTCGTAATGATACTGAAATATTAGTAGATAAAGCAATTGAATATATATCAAAATATAATTTAAAAAATATGCTGGATATGTGTAGTGGAAGTGGATGCATTGGTATATCTGTATCTAAAAATTCTGATATTGAGAAAGTAACTTTAGTAGATGTTTCAAAAGAAGCTATAAATATTTCTAAGAAAAATGCAAAAATAAATAATGTAGAAACTAAAATTAATTATATAAATTCAAATTTATTTGAAAAAGTAAGTAAGGAAAACAAATTTGATATAATTGTTTCAAATCCTCCATATATTAAAACGAATAAATTAAAAGACTTAGATAAAAGTGTAAAGTATGAACCTAAAATAGCTTTAGATGGAGGAGTAGATGGACTTAAATTTTATAAAAAAATATTAAATCAATCAAAAAACTATTTAAATAATAATGGATATATTATGTTTGAAATTGGTTTTGATGAATTAGAAGATATAAAAAATATAATTGCAAAAGATAAATCCTTTTTGCTACTTGAATGTATAAAAGATTATGGTGGAAATGATAGGGTGGTAATATGTCGTTTTCAAACAATATAAAAGATGAAATTTTTAATAATTTTTCTACAGTACGTAAAGAAAATTTACTAATGGCAGAAAAATTTGGTGAGGAGTTAACAAAAACTAGTAAAAAAGAAAATTTAAAAGAAGATTTTGAGAATTTTTTAGATATTACAAAACTTTCATTAGATGAAATAAAAGCTATATTAAAAGGTGCTTTTTTAGTAGCAGGATATATTAATGATCCTAAAAAAAGTTATCAATTTGAATTTATTGTAAAATCTAAAGCTTGTGCTCAGTATTTACAAAATATTTTATCAATTCTTGACTTTACTCCAAGAGTGATAAAAAGAAAAAATATAAATTCATATGTAATATATTTAAAAGAAGCAGAACAAATTTCATCTATATTAAGTTTAGTTGGTGCAAGTAGAAGTAAACTCTTTTTTGAAGAAATACGTGTTGAAAAAGATGTAAAAAATGCTATAAATAGAACTGTTAATTGTGAGACAGCAAATTTAGCAAAAACAATAAAAAGTAGTTTAATGCAAATTAATGCTATTGAAAAAATAAAGAAGAATAATATGTTTGATAAATTAGATGATAAGTTAAAATATACTGCAAATCTAAGATTGAAATATAAAAATGAGAGCTTAGATTATATTTCGAAAAAAACTAAAAATTCAAATTATATATCTAAATCTGGTTTAAAACATAGATTAGATAAGATAATTAGTATAGCAGATTCTATAAAAGATTAAAGTTTGGAATTTTAAATTTCAAACTTTTTTTATTATTTTTTAACTAAAAATCTTTGTTGAATAAATAGTATATATGTGTTAAAATATATGTCAAGGAGGATATAATGAATGAAGAAATAGCGGTATATATACATATTCCATTTTGTCAGTCAAAATGTTATTATTGTGACTTTACTTCATATGTAAATTGTGATTTAAAAATAGAAGAATATATAGATGCTTTAATACTTGAAATTTTACAAAATTCTGAAATATTAAGTACACGAAAAATTAAAAGTATATATTTTGGTGGTGGTACACCGTCGTATATAGATCCAAAATATATAGAAAGAATACTTGATGTACTCAGGATGTTTTTGAGTGAAGATGCGGAAATAACTATAGAAGCTAACCCTAATAGTTTAACATTTAAAAAAGTAGAAATATATAAAAGATCTGGCATAAATAGAATAAGTATAGGACTTCAATCAACATATGATGAAATATTAAAAAGTATTGGAAGAAAGCATACATATAGTGATTTTTTAAAAGCACTTGAAGATTGTAAAAATGGTGGTATTAAAAATATATCTTTAGATTTAATTTATCCACTACCTTATCTTACTTTAGATAAATTTAGTGCTACATTAGATAAAGTAATAAATTTAAGTAAAAATTATGATATAAAACATATTTCTATATATAATTTAGAAATTCATGAAAATACAAAACTTGAATTTTTATTAAAAGAAGGATTTTATAATCTTGTTTCAGAAGATGAAGAATATGAAATGAAATGTATGTTAGAAGATAAATTACAAAATGCTTTTTTTTATAAATATGAAATATCAAATTTTGCTAAAAAGGGATATGAATCAAAACATAATCTTACATATTGGAATCAGCAAGAGTATTTGGGTTTTGGTGTTGCTGCCGCAAGCTTTTTTTGTGGAACTAGATATAAAAATACAAATAATATTGATGAATATATAAATGGAATTAACAATGGAAATAATATATTAATAGAAAAAGAAGAATTAAATAAATTAGATTTAGAAAAAGAATATATTATTTTAAATTTAAGACTAATAGATGGAATTAATATATCAAAGTTTAGGCAAAAGTTTAATACTGACTTATTTGATATTTTTAAGGAAGAATTAACATATTTATTTAAAACTAAACTTATAGAATACAAAAATAATAAACAAAATATTGCACTAACTAAGCGTGGCATGGAAGTTGCAAATTTAGTTTGGGAAAAGTTTATATAAAATATAATTTTACATACAAATTGTGTTGACATACATACTTGAAGAATGTATAATACAACTAGAGGTATATGTATGATAGAATTGTATGAAAATATTGATAATGTTATAAAAATTTTAAAAGATAATAACTTAGTGTATAATAGTTATAATTTTTTAGTAAGAATATATATGGTACCAAACAATTTAAATTTTGGGAATATTAAAAGTTTAGAACAACTTAAAAACTATGCAATATTAGAAGATAATAATCGGGAAAAGAAAGTTATATTTAAAGATAACAATGAATTAATAGGTAGTATAAGTGGACTTTTATCTACAAAATCTTTATTTGAAAGATTAAAATATAAAGAACTTATGTATATAAATTATAGTATATATAAATATAAATTTTTTAAATTAATAGATGTTAAAGATATTGGTGTATTTATAGAATATAATGATTATATTTTAGATTTGTTATCAAAACTTAAAATTAAATATACAAGACTCGAAGATAATATAGAAAATTTAGTTTTAAAAACAAATAATAAATAAGTTATTTCTTCATAATTTGGAGGGAATAATAGTGAAAAAATTTTTAATAGTAGATGGTAATAGTATTTTAAATAGGGCTTTTTATGGAGTTCCTGTAAATAAAATGACTACAAAATCTGGATTACATACAAATGCAATATATGGTTTTTTAAATATTTATTGGATGATATTTGATAAATTAAATCCAGATTATGTAAGTGTTACTTTTGATTTAAAAGACAAGACTTTTAGAAAAGAAAAATATGAAGAATATAAAGCAACTAGAAAAAAAATGCCTGATGAACTTGCAGAACAAATGCCTGTGATAAAAGAGGTATTAGATGCGATGAATATTCCTATATTACAACTTAGTGGGTATGAAGCTGATGATTTGATTGGTACAGTTGCAAAAACAAATGAAAAAAATGATATATTTACATATATTTTATCTGGTGATAGAGATTCTTTTCAGTTAATAAGTGATAAAACAGCTGTTGTAATACCTACAACTAAAAAGGGAATAACAGAATATACAACATATACACCTGAAAAGTTAGATGAAATATATAATATAAAGCCATACCAAGTTATTGAAGTAAAAGCACTTATGGGAGATAGTGCTGACAATATTCCAGGTGTAAAAGGTGTTGGTGAAAAAACTGCATATAGTTTAATTCAAAAATATGACACTATAGATAATATATATATAAATATCGATAACTTAGAAGTATCTCTTAAAGTAAAAGAAAAATTAGTAAATGATAAAGAGATGGCATATTTAAGTCATGATTTAGCAACAATTGATGTTAATTCTCCAATTGATATAGATTATAATACGTCTACATGTACACAAGTAAATAAATCTAAACTATATAGATTATTTAAAAAATTAGAGTTTAAAAAATTTCTAGAAAAATATGATTTTTCAGATATACAAGAAAGTGATATTGAACAAACTGAAATTTTAGATAAATCTATATTAAACGTTACATCATTTAATATAGTAGATTCAAATAATATAGAAAGATTATATGATAATATCATGGATATTTTTAACGAAAATGATATATCGTATATTTTAAATGGGGTTAATACAGATGTGTATGTTGATGTATTAAATTTAAATAAAAAATTTTTATTTGGAATATATTCTAAGCAAAAAGATAGTATATATGTTATAGATATAAATAGCATTTTACCAAAATATGAAAACTTATACTTTAATATAATTACTAAGTTTGCAGCATCTAAAGTTAATAAAATAGGATATAATATAAAACAAAACTTACTTTACTTTTTTAAAAATAATATTAATGATTTAAAAGGATTTAAATATGATGTTATGATAGCATATTATTTAATGGATCCTAGTAGAAATAATTATAATATAGAATATATTTTAAATGATTTATTTAATATAACTATAGCTTATGATGAAGAAAAAAAAGAAAATGTTCAAATATCTTTATTTGAAGAAACTAAAAAAGAAGAATTTTTAACTTCAAAAGATATATTAAATTTAACTATATATTTAAAAGGTTTATTTAATTCTAAAAAACAGGTTATAAAAAAATTAAAAGAACTCCAAATGCTTGATCTTTTTAATGATATAGAAATGCCACTTTCAGAGACATTAGCAAACATGGAATATAATGGGATGTATGTTGATGTTAAAAAATTAGAAAATTTTGATAAATATATAACTGATACTATACATCGTTTAGAAACAGACATATATATTTTTGCGGGAGAAAAATTTAATATAAATTCGACTCAGCAATTAGGGCATATATTATTTGAAAAATTAGATTTACCAGTAATAAAGAAAAATAAAACGGGATATTCAACAAATAAAGAAGTTTTAGAAAATTTATCATTAAGACATCCAATTATTGATAAAATTTTAGAATATAGACAAGTAATGAAATTAAAATCTACTTATGTTGATGCTTTAAAAGAAAAAATTAGTAATGATGGTAGAATACATACAACTTTTATGCAAACAGTTACTTCTACAGGAAGATTAAGTAGTATAGAACCAAATTTACAAAACATACCAGTAAGAACAGAACTTGGAAGAAATATTCGTTCATTTTTTGTTGCAGAAGGAAATAATATAATAATTGATGCAGATTATAGCCAAATTGAACTTAGAGTACTTGCACATATTTCAAAAGATGAAACTATGATAAATGCTTTTAATAATAATATAGACATCCATAAAGTTACTGCTTCACAGGTATTTAATGTGCCATTAGATAAAGTTACTGATACAATGCGTTCGCATGCTAAAGCAGTAAACTTTGGAATAGTATATGGTATAAGTGATTTTGGGCTGGCTAAAAACATATCATCTACTAAAAAAGAAGCAGCAGAATATATAAAAAATTATTTAGAAAAATATCATGGTATAAGAGAATTTATGGATAATATAGTATTAGAAGCGACTCAGAAAGGTTATGTTTCAACATTATTTGGTAGAAGAAGATATATAAAAGAACTTACACAAAAAAATAAGAATGTTGTACAATTTGGTAAAAGAATAGCTATGAATACTCCTATTCAAGGAACGGCTGCAGACATAATTAAAGTTGCAATGAATAAAATATATCAAAGACTAAAAAAAGAAAAATTAAAATCAAAATTAATTATGCAAGTACATGATGAACTTTTAATAGAAGGTCCAAAAGAGGAATTAGAAAAAGTACAAAAAATAATGCATGAATGTATGGAAAATGTCATAAAACTAAATGTACCATTAAATATAGAATTAAATTATGGAAAGAGCTGGTTTGATGCAAAATAATTGTAAATATATTTACAAATTTGCATAAATATATTATAATTATATTGTTGTGAAAAAAGGTTGATGTAATGATTTTAAAAAATAACAATAAAGGTATGATATTAACTAAGTTTATAATATTATTTGTAATATTAATTATAATAGTAATTTCTGGTTTTTATATATTTAAATATTATTTTTACCCATTAAAACATTTTGATATAGTGCAAAGAGAAGCTAAAAATAACAATATTGATCCATATCTCGTACTTTCAATAATTAAATGCGAAAGTAATTTTAATAAACATGCAACTTCTGCTAAGAATGCTAGAGGATTAATGCAAATAATGGATACTACAGCCCAAGATGTAAATAATCAAACAAATCTTGTTGAAGAAATTAATAATTCTAATATTTATGATGAAGAAATAAATATAGCACTTGGATGTAAATATTTTGCTAGTTTGATAAAAAAATATAATGGAAACTATTATTTAGCAATCTGTGCATATAATGCGGGAATGGGAAATGTAGATAGTTGGATTGAAGATGGTATAATAGATGAAAATTTAGATGATCATGTAAATTCAAATATTCCAATAAGTGAAACTAGAAATTATTTGAATAGAGTTATAAATTCATATAAAATATATAAATGGTTATATAAATAGAAGTTTTAAAATAGCTATAATATTATTATGGCTATTTTTTCAGCATACTAGACAAATATACATAATTCGTGGTATAATTATATAGTATTTTATTTAATAAAGGAGGATTATTTATGAGTGGACATTCAAAATGGGCAAATATTAGACGTAAAAAAGAAGCTACTGATGCTAAAAAAGCTAATATTTTCTCAAAACTTGGAAAAGAACTTGCCGTTGCGGTAAAAATGGGAGGAAGCCCTGACCCCAATGTCAATTCAAAATTAAAAGATGTTATCTCTAAGGCAAAAGCACAAAATATGCCTAATGATAATATAAATAGATGCATTCAAAAAGCAGCTGGTGAATCAGATGCTGCAAATTATGAAGAAATTGTATATGAAGGATTTGGACCATGTGGTGTTTCTGTTATAGTTAATGTAACAACAGATAATAAAAATAGAGCTGCTGCTGATATAAGACACATATTTTCTAAAGCTGGCGGTAATTTAGGTCAAACTGGATCAGTAAGTTATATGTTTAATAAAAAAGGTTATTTTTTAATCGAAAAAACTGATGATCTAGACGAAGATACTTTAATGCTTGATGTTTTAGATGAAGGTGCTGAAGATTTTGTTTCTGAAGATGAATATATTGAAATTATAACAGCTCCAGAAAATTTTTCCAAAGTAAGAGATTATCTAGAAGCACATAATTATAAATTAGATGAAGCTGATGTACGTCAAATTGCTACTATAAAAAAAGAACTTACAGAAGAAGAGGAGGAGAAGTTCCAAAACTTCTTAGATAAATTAGAAGAAAATGATGATGTACAAGATGTATGGCATAATGCAGATATATAAATTACATAAAAATGTAATTATTTTATAATATTTTCTATAAAAAGTATTGACTTTACATAAAATAGATGTTATAATAAGTATGTAAGTTGTGATTTTACAAAGGAGGTATTATTAATGTATTATGATAATAAATCTAGTTTTTATTTAAGACAATATGGTCCAACAGTTTTAATTTTAATTGTATCATTTGTTTTAATTGGAAGTGGTTTATATATCTATTTTACATCTAATAAAGCACAAAATCCTTCTTCTGATGAAGTTATAGTTTCAAGTAATAATTTAAAAGATGATACTCAAAAGGTAGATAATGTTTTAAATACAGAAAAGGTAAAAGAAAACTTAGCTCCAATTGAATTACCAAAATCTTTTAATGATATAGATAAACTTGCAAAAACTGATTATGTAACAGTTGAAAATGTAAACGATTCTAATAGACTTGTAATTAATTATCAGAATGTAAAATTAGAAGTTGCATTAATTGGCATAGATACATCAAAATCAGTTAGTACATTAAACGAAGATATAAAAAATGCTATAATTGATAATAAAGTAAAATTAGCTTTTGATAATAAAAGATGTGATGAACTATATGCTTATGCATATGTATATATTGATGATAATACTATGTTAAATGAATTATTATTAGAAAGTGGTAAAGCTAAACTTCTAAATGAAGAAGAAAATAACTCATTAAATGATGTATTAACAGAAGCACAAGCATATGCTAAACAATTAAAAAATGGCATATGGGCCAATTAAAACAAATAAGCATGCCGAGCTAGGGAAAAAACCTTAGTTTTCATATATCAACCTCTTATGATCGCCTCTATTAAATTAGAGGCATCTTTTTTTATATAATTAACAGTTTTACAAATTTAAATTATTTAATTTTTATGTTATAATATTTTAAAGGAGAAATATTTTATGAGAGCACCATATCAAACATTAACTATTTTATATAAAGAAAAAGATAATAAAATTTTATATGCAATATTTTATAGAAGTTCACATCCTATTTGGCAATTTGTGTCTGGTGGTGGAGAAGATAATGAAACTCCACTTGAAACAGTAGTAAGAGAAATAAAGGAAGAAACATCTATAGTTGTTGATAAAAAAGAAATAGAACAATTAGATAGTAAAACTACCATTCCTGTAATTAATATAACAGGAGAATATACTTGGGGGAAAAATGTATATGTAATACCTGAATATACATTTGCAATAAAATTAAAAAATTGTAATATTAAACTTTCAAATGAACATAAAGAGTACAAATGGGTAGAATATGATGAAGCAATAAAAAAATTAAAATATGATAGTAACAAAACAGCTTTGTGGGAATTAAATGAAAGATTAAAAAGAAAAAATAATTAGACTTTATTATAAAATAAAAAATGATTTTATTTATACTATTTGTAAAATTATTAAAAAACAAATAAAAATTATACATAATTTCAAAACATGTATAATTTTTTTAATTTTTTATACATATTTATTGAATATGATATTTTAGTATAAACTTCATAAAATAAGCTTTCTAAAAGTTCTTTTGAATATATTTTAGGAAGTTTATTTTTAAATTCTTCTTTATAATTTTTCATTTCAACTTGGATTTTTTTAATTAATGATATTGTTTCTTTCTAGGTAGAGAAAGATTATATAAAAATATGAGATTAATAAAACTTTTATCTGAAAATTAGTATGACTTTAAATACTTATAGTTTTTATAATTATAAAAGGAGGGGTGAGGCACTTTTGTCCTTACCCCTCTTAAATAATAAAAAAAGAACTTGACTTTACATAAGTGTTATGTTAAAATGTTTACATAATATTATTGTAAAGGAGGGATTATTTGAAGTCATACAATTTTAATTTAAGTGAAAGTGATATAGTATATATTTTAAATTGTTTATCTATAACTATGAATTATCTTTATTATCATACACCAAAAGAGAAAGAACATTTATCATTATATTTTAATTTTAACAATTATACAGAAGACATGGAAAGTTTAAGATTTTTACATAGAAGATTATCATGTAGTGCGAATAAATGTTTTTATAATGAAAGTAATAATATTATATTTATTGGGCAACAAAGATATTTTACAAATAAAGATTTTTCATATTTAAGAGAAGTACCAGCACAAAGAATAATACAATTATTAAATTTAAATTTTAATTATTTAAGAAAAAGTAAAAAAGTTCTTGACAAATAACAAATTATAATATATAGTATATTAAAGTAGAGGTTATTTGAAATAATAAATTATTCTAATTGCGCAAAATAATAATTTTGTACAAAAAGGAATAGGAGTAAAATATAGAATACCCATTTTGAGTATCCCCTTTCAAAATTAGATATTCCTTGCTATAAGCTTGTTTTAGCCATATTTTATAGACAATAAACTACATTGTAACCTAATAATTTATAAAAAAATTATATAACTTTAGATTATTTTTTCAAAAATTCGCAAATCCTTATATTTCAGTATTTCACCTTATTTTTTAGGCAACAAACTATATGCCTATTTTTTAAAAACGGCTTAAAATCGATTCTCGTGTGTCGCTTTTTTAGCCATTTTTCAGCATTTTTAAAAAGTGCCTAAAATTAAGCATTTCTATTAGAATTACATTATAATTATTATATTGTATAAATTGAACATTAAAATTAGAACATAAAACTTGTTAGGTTTTATATAAAAATGTCTTAAAATCGATTTTGATGCGTTCAAAATATAAAATTATATTATGAATTAATAATCTAAATTTATATAAAGTAATTATAAAATTCTGTAATAAATTTTATTTACAAACATAATTAACAAATGTTCGATTTTTAAAATTACATATAAAAAATCAATTTTATAAAATTTCAAAATTTAATTTTAGATTTTTGTAATTATAATTTTATTTATTAAATTTTTTTAATCATTTTTAATCTTTAATAAATTTTTTTCATTTGTAATTATAAAAGCATAATTATAATTTTTTAATTTTTTTATTTATAATGAGATAATTAAAAATTGCCTATTCCCCTACTCCCTATTGATTTTCTGATATTTGTAAAAAATTATATAACCTTTAATTTGCTGTTGTCTGTTGTATTGCCAAAATCTTTGCTTAATAATTTACCAAAACTACTTAAATTATCAAGATTATTAGCTATTGATATTTTCTCTTGTTTTTGTTCATCTGTAGCATCATTACCATTAAGCATATATTCAAGATTATATCCATATAATTCTAAAGCTCTTAAAATAAGTTCTACTTGTCCATCTAATAGATTTAATTCTACAGAATGAATATTACTTGTATCAAATTTCTTTTCATAATCTACCATAACCTTATATTCTCCTTATTATATTATGCACAATATTCAAGTGCATTTGCAATTTTACATTGATAAATTACTTTGCTTGGTAAAGTGTTTATATTGTAAAATTCCATAACCATCTCATCAGTGATTTTTCTAGGATTACTTACTATGATTTTATTTGTTCTATATACACCTTTATCTTCATCACATAGAATAACATCTGTATCATCTGGTATTATAACATCATAGATAGTATCTCCCCTATGTAACCATCTTAATATTTTATCTGTAGTTGAGAAATTAAACCCTCCCATTTCTTTAGGATTATATGTATTTGGATTCCAAATATTTGTTATATTAATTTCATTTAATTTATATTCAAATCCACCTGCATTTGATTTTAGTCCGTCCATAACTCTTACATATTTCTTTTCCATATTTTAATTGTTCCTTATCCTAAATGAAATATACCCTTTATTTTATTGATAAATCTTTTAAATACTGATTCTTTATATTCAACCATAGCAACCTCATTAGCAATAGGTTGTGTTTCTACTATAGCTTCTTGTTTACGATTCTTAAATAAATTATCTGGATTATATTTTTCCCTAATCTCTGCTTGATGCTTTTCTTCATTACTTTTGAATAATTGTTTTAATTGTTCTTTTTCTTCGTCAGAGTTACACCAGTAATATAAGTGAAACAATGCTATCATAGATAGTGATTCTCTTTTTATATTTTGCTCATTCAAACTTCTATCTTCTCTATATTGTGGATTATATGTACTAGACTTTTCTTCTTCTATCATTTTGAATAGGCTTTTAGGTAGTTTTGCAATATAACTATTTCCTAATAAATTCAATATACTATATACTTCAGAATACATTTCTTGAGTACTTACATTCATTTTACACTATCTCCCCTCAAAATTATTTTCTTTTCCTTTATTTTGTGCTTGTTCCCTTTCTGCTTTTGTTCTTTCTATTGAAAGTTTAGCCCATTTTTCTTCTTCTTGTGCAATAAATTCTTCATATTTTCTTTTATCACTATCATTTTTTCCTGATAAATTATAATCCATGTTTTTACCCCTCTAAATAAAATTTTTCATTATAACTAAACTCAATATTGTCATCTATTAAATCGCTAAAATTAGGTTCATCTACTAAACTCCCATCAAGTTTTAAAACTTTTAAATTAGCAAAATCACTAATTTTTTTTGAATTTTTTATTTTAGAATTATAAATTGATATTTCTTCTAAATTTTTCATTTCAATAAGACTATTTATATCTACTTCATCAATTCCTATCAATTCAATTGTTTTCAAATTTTCTTGTTCTTCAAAAATATTACTATTAACTATATTACTATATGTTATTATTATATTTTGTATATTATTTTTTAATTTATCATCACAAATAAATTTACAATGATTAAATATTATTATTTTCAATTTATTTAAACAATTTATTTTTTCAATTAATTCATTGTTCACTTCAAAACCATTTAATGTAATCGTTTCTAGTCTTTCTAAATCCTTAAAATATGTTGTGTCGTATTGTATTACTTCTCCTAATGCATTTTTAGAATTTAAAGTAAGTTCTTCAACATCTTTATTTTCTAATTTAGCGATTGTCATAGATATCCTCCATTTCCACTGATATAGCTTTTTGTTCTCTTTCTGCTATTGTTTTTACTAATAGTGCATGGCTCTTTTTTATATCAGATTCAGTCAAATTACTTTCTATTACTTTTAAAAATCCACCTTTTCTTAATTGTTCATCTGATAAATCTGCAACTTTTATTTCTTCTTTTGCCTTTCCTGGAAGATAGTATTTAATTTTTGGTGTATCTTCTATTACTTGTAATTGACTTGTTTTTTTATCTTCATCTTTTTTTATATGTTTCTCCCCATGAATATATGTTTCTACTTCATCTATTTCTAATGAAGAATCACATTTATGTTTTATTGATTTACTGCTATCATATACTGTATGTCCAAAATCTCTATCACTTTTTAATGTGTACTCCGTTTGTTTTCCATCAACTATAGCATCTCTGTCCCATGTTAAATCTAAATTATACCATTGTCCATCTAAATTTATTTGATTCCATGCATGTCCCGATTCCATTGTTCTTGTGTTCGGTCCACTAATATATTTAGAGTCAATTCCACAACAAGCAAATACATTTCTAACTATTTCTGCATATCCAGCACAAACACAAGTATTATTAATTAAGCCACCTTCCATATTTCTACAAACTACAGATGTTCTACTATCTCTTTCATCTCTCATTGCATTCAATCTCTTCATCGCTGCAATTTGCTTTTGAAAGCCTTTTATTCCTTCTTCATCTAATTGTTTATTAATTTCTTCAATAGCTTGTTGTTCTTCCACTTTTTCTTTTTTTAATGATGCATAATCATAACTCATGTGATCTGCTAATCTTTTAATTACTTCTCCAAATATTTTTTTATCTCTATCTGGGGTATCAACATTTAAATCTATTCCCTGTAATAACTCATCTATCGTACTTCTACATTTTCTATATGTATCAATATCATAAGGAATTGTTTGTTGTTTACTTAAAGATTGTTCTGGATCATCTAGTTTCACACTACTTAAAGAAAAAGCCTCATTTAATTCATCTAATTGTTCTACTGATAATTCTGATGCATTTTTAATTAAAAGTTGAACATTTATATCTTTTGATACCATACCTTTTAACATTTGAGCTTTTTCTGGAGTCAAAATTAAAGTGGTATTTTCCCCTTTTGCAAATAGATTTATATTTTCTATATATTCTTCGCTTAAATCATCTATCTCATCTATATAAACAGCTCTTTGTTCTTTTGCTCTTTTATCAGAAAAGAAATCAATATATTGATATAATTGACTCATATCATTTATTGTAAATTCTTTTGAAGATAGAGCTTTTTGAAATGCATCATAAAACTGTTTCCCGTCCAATTTTCCTCTAGCTTGTGTCAAAAAAGATGAAAACTCATATCCTCTTTCTCCAAACTCTTCTAAAATTTCACTACAGCCACTTATATCTAATCCTCTAAATCGTTCTTGTCTAAGTCTTAAAATATAATCTGCATACTTTACTGGAATAGGATTGTTAGCTAATGAAATACTATGAAGCTCTTTAGGTAAAAAATCCAAAAATCTCAAATTAGAAATATTACAATTTGCTAATTTTACATTAGAAAGATTTTTATGCTCTCTAAAAAACTTTCCTAAATCCATTTCACTTAAATCAATACCTTTTAAATGTAAAATTTCTAATTTTTCAGTCAATCCATTGTCTAAATTTATACTAATTCTATCATCTTTATCTTTAGATGCATTTGTAATAAATAATTTTTTTAATCCATGTAGATATTGTAGTACTTCACTTGTTTCTTGTTCAAATGTTGTATCTCCTCTTCTTTCCAAAAATTCTTTTCTTACAGATAATCTTAATTCTTCAATTGCACTTATTTCATCATCACTTAATTCATTTATATTTTCTATAACATTAAGAGCATTACTTAATGTTATACTTTGTATTTCAAAATCCATAGACATTCCATCCTTAAACTATATCTAAAATATCCATTAAAATTTTATCATAAAACCGAAAAATATACAACAATACACACCATATAAAAATATTAAATTTTCTTTACGTTTTGTTACAAATATATTACATATTTGTAACAAATTATATTATACTTTTAATACTTCTTTCATCATGTGATTTTCAAATACATAATGTTTATTGCATAAATCTTTTAGTCTTGGTCTATGTGTTACAATTACATATGTTTTATCTTTCAAATATTTTTCTATCATATTTGTTATTTTTTCTTCAGATAAAGCATCTAAATTAGATGTTGGTTCATCAAAGAAGTATAAATCTTTATCAATTAAAATTCCTCTAATTAAATTTAATCTTTGTTTCTGCCCAGCTGATAATTTTATTCCTCATTCTCCAACCATTGTGTCAAGTCCCTGTGGTAATTCATTGTACCATCCAATTAGTCCAGCTTCATTTATCAATTCTAATATTCTTTCATCAGAGATATTTTTTCCTAGACACAAATTATCTCTTATACTTAAATCAAATAAATCAACCTCTTGTGATACAAAAACTAGATCTAATCTAGTATTTTTAATATCTTTATTATTTATAAATAAATTTCCATTTGCTAAAGGATATAATCCAGCAAGTATATTCATTATTGTTGTCTTTCCTTGCCCAGACTCTCCCATTATACTTATTTTTTCTCCTCTTTTTAATATAAATTCTGGAATTTTTATTTTTGCAGAATCTTTTGTGTATGAAAATACAACATTTTGTAATTTTATTTCTTTAAAGTCTTTTACTATATTTATTTCTTTACTATCTTTAAAGTATTCATCTAATTGCTTTTTAGATGTCTTAAATCTTTTACTTATATCAATCAGTCTAACTAAACTATTTATATTTGAATATAATTTACCTAATGCAGTTATAAAGAATAGTATATATGGAAGTGCATCTTCTCCATTTGATGTCATCATAATAGCAACTATTAAAATCACTAAATATAACAAATCTATTAGTCCAGTAAATACTCCATTTGCTGATGATCTTTTTCTTTCGTTTAACTTTGTTGCTTTTAGATATTCATTTGAATTTTCTGTAATTTTTTCTTCACAAAATTCTCCAATATTTAGTTTTCTTACAGCTATAATATTTTGAATAAAATCTATAAATTTAGCGTTATATTTTGATGATGCTTCATTTGCACTTTTTTGATATTTTTGCATATTTCTAATCATTTTATAACTTGTTCTTCATTTTCAATATTTATTTGTATTAGTTTTTCTGCAGCTTGAATATCTACAAATAAATAAAATCCAATCATAGATGAAATAAACACAACTAAAACAGTTACAAACATACTTATTATTAAACTTCTTTGTATTGATTTTTTCTTTCCAAATATTTTTTTCAACATAAATAGTTACTCCTTATTATTTATGATTACCTTATATCCAACACCTCTGATAGTTATAATAGAAAATTCTTTAACAACATATAATTTTTCTCTAATTCTTTTTATATGAACATCTATTGTTCTATAATCAGATTCACTTTCAAACCCCCATATTTCTTCCATTAATTCATGTCTAGTAAATATAATATTTGGAAAACTTAACAGTTTATATAATAACAAAAACTCTTTATTAACTAAATTATAAGTTTTGTTATTTCTTTTAACACTCATTTGATTATAATCAAGTATAAAATTATCAATTTTAATTTTTTTCTCATTAATGCTTTTACTTCTCCTAAGTAATACTTGAACTCTTAAAAGCAATTCTTCTAAATTTATAGGCTTTACCATATAATCATCTGCACCAAGCAAAAAGCCATTTTTTTTATCTTCAATTTCACCTTTGGCTGTAATTAATAATATTGGAACTTTAAAATTATTTTCTCTCAATTCTTTTATTAAATCAAATCCACTCATTTTGGGCATCATAATATCACTTATAATTAAATCAATGTAATTTTTATCAAGAATATTTAATGCTTCTTTCCCATCTATTGATTCATATGTATTGTAATTATTTTTTTTTAAATATGTTACTACTAATTTTCTTAAGTTTTTATCATCTTCAACTATTAATATATTAAACATATAATCACCTTTTTTATATTATCAAACTTTTATGAACTAAATATGAAAAATAATAAAATTAATTAATATTATTATATCAAAAATTATTTTTAATTGAAATACTTATTATTGACTTATTTATATGTATATGATACTATTGCTATAGTTATATGTTTTTATATATTACATATAGGAGGTTATATATATGTATGATGATATACCAAGTTATATTGAAAAATTCTTAGAATATATGTCTGGTATTAAAAATAGATCAAATTCAACTTTAAAAGAATATTATTACGATTTAAGAAATACTTTTAAATATCTTTATTTAATAAAATCTGGTACTAAAGATTCTAAAATTTCCAAAAAATTAATTGAAGAAACTGATATTAGAAATTTAGACTTGGATTTTTTTAAATCTATTGAATTAGATGATCTTCATAATTATTTAAGTTATTTATCAAAAAATTTAGATAAACCAACAACTCGTGCTCGTAAAGTCGCAGCAATAAAGTCTTTTTTTAATTATATGACTCATAAAGCTAAACTTTTAGATAAAAATCCTGCTGTAGAATTAGAAACGCCAAAATTACCAAAACGTTTACCAAAATATTTAAATCTAAATGAAAGCTTATCTTTGCTCCACTCTGTTTCAGGTGAATTTGAAAAAAGGGATTTATGTATATTAACACTTTTTTTAAACTGTGGACTTAGACTATCTGAACTTGTTAATATAAATATGTATCATATACGTGATAATATATTAACTGTAGTAGGTAAAGGCGATAAAGAACGTTCTATTTATCTTAATGAATCATGTCAAAAAGCTATAAAAGAATATATAAAAGTACGTCCAAAAGATAATTTGAAAGATCGAGATGCTCTATTTATATCCAAACGTGGAACTCGTATTGGTAGACGAACTGTTGAAGTTATGGTAAAAAAATATATTATTCTAGCTGGTCTTGATCCAAAAAAATATTCACCACACAAATTAAGACATACTGCAGCAACACTTATGCATAAATATGGTAATGTAGATATTAGAGCCCTACAACAAGTTTTAGGTCATGAAAGTATATCTACGACTGAAATATATACTCATGTTGACAACGAACAAGTAAAAGATGCTTTAGAAAAAAATCCTTTAAATAATATGTAAAAAATACCTGAATTTATTTTCAGGTATTTTTATGTGTTTAATATATTGGAATTTTTAATTGTTGTCCTATGTATAAATCACTTGTAGTCATATTATTAATTTGTTTGATTTGAATAACTACATTTTGTATATTTAATGAATCATTTTCATCACATATATCACTTGCTATATTCCATATAGTATCATTATTTTTTATTACAATATCTTTAGTTTTTATTTCTTCTTTTCCATATTGAAATGTTGTAAAAAAACTAAAAATTGTTAAAATTCCAAAAATAAAAACTAAATTCTTTATAAATCTATTTGACTTTTTCATATATAACCACCTCTAAACATCCGTTCTTTTATCTGTATATATTATACATTGTAAACAGATGTTTGTCAAGATTTTTTATACAAAAAAAACAAATAAACGTTCTTTTTTTATAATTTAAATTCTTTTATTAATTCTTCAAATTCTGTTACTTTATCACTTTTAATTTTTAAATTAATACTTATTATATCAGTATAGTTTATATCTAAAATTATAATATCATCTTTAAAATTTTTATTAATTATATTTTTTATTTTATCTAACATATGATATTTAAAAGTATATTCCTTCTCTACAAACTTAAAAATTTCTTTTTTATCACAAAGTAATATCGATTCTCTTGCACTGTTTAGATATGTTCTTGAAAGTAGTCCTGCTCCAAGCAAAATACCGCCAAAATAACGAACAATTACAATTAATATATTAGTTATACCTTCTTTTGTTAAAAGTTCATATATAGCCTTTGTACCTGTTCCTTTTGGCTCCCCATCATCTGAAAATTTTATATTTAATACATTATTGTTTAAATAAGAATAAATATATACAACATGACGAGCATCTTTATTTTCTTTTTTTACAATATCTATATATTCTAAAGCTTGTTTATCATCTGATATATTAAATATATATGATATAAATTTAGATTTTTTTTCTTCTACTATACTACTTGATATTTCACCATATTTACTTTTATAATTTTCTTTATTAATAAGAATATAATTTTTCATAAATTCACCAATAAAATTATAGCATAAAATGTTTATTTGTCAAATATTTATGTAAATTAATATCTAAATATTGATTTATATATTAATATATGTTATAATTATAAAGATTGTTATATTATATTTGTTTTAAGATTTTAGACAAATACTAATTATTTAAAATTTTAAATAGTATAATATATCAATTATAGTAAATTTTTACAACATAGGAGGTCAAATTATGATAGTTAGAAACAAATTTACTAGGTACATTTCAGATCCAAATTTTTTTGAGTATTTAATTAAGTATAGAAAACTTAATTTAGCTGAATTAATCTGCTTGGTTGGAAGTAGATCAAAACATTTAGTTAAAAATAAGATTATTAGGCTTGGTTACGCAGAAGAAAAAGCAAAAGAAATTTATAATATTTGCAAATTAGGAACTAAACTTATTCATTCAACAGATTCGGAAATCATAAACAATGTAAAATTAAAAAAAATGAGTAGTTTTGAGATTCTTGCAAATATTAATTTTAGAAGTAGAGCTGAATTTGATAGATATTTAGACAATTTAGTTAAAAAAAATTTTGTCGATGCTAATATATTTTCAAACCTTGATGAAAATGATGAAAAATTCAAAGATACTTTATTTGAAAAAATTTTAAATGAATATCAGATATTCAAATTTTCTTCTACTTCCTCAATTAATCATTTTATAGAAACTGTAGAAAATACTAAATCAATTAAAAAGGAAAAATTAGTTTTTTTTGAATCTTCTTTTCTTAAGAATACTAATATTACAGAAGTTACTAAGTTTATTAAAGAAAATCAAGATATTAATTTTTATATTTTATATTCTGATTTATATTTGCTAGATTACGAAATCATTAACGAATTAATTAAATTAAATTTACCAAATTTAGAAATCAAACATTATATTTCTCCATTTAAAGATAAAAAAATGAAATCAAAGTCTTATAATGAAGAAAATGAATTTATGGATGATTTCTTAGTACTAATAAATAAATTTAAACAAGAATATAAATATATATATTTTATGACTTATAAAAAGCAATTAGCACTAAATGCTTTATCTATTAATAATGTATTTGCTACTAATGATTTAAATTTAGTACTTGAAACTCAGAAAATATGTAAGTCACCAGACTTTGTATTAATTGATTATACAGTTCTATCAGATAAAGAAAAGTTAAATACTTTATTAAATTCTTCATATAAATCTTGGAATTTTGTAATCGCATTACCAATACTAAATTTATTTGATTCTCAAACTTTTTTTGAGATATTAAATATTTTACTAAAGCATAAAGATGTTGACTTTGATAACTCATATAGTAAAGTGTTAGTGCTAAATACTTTAATTATCAATAAAAGTCTACAATTAATTGATACTACTAATAATAAAGTAAAAGTAGTAACATACAATGAAAAATTAGCATCTATAGCAGAAATTTTTAATATTGATGTTGAATTGTTAGCAAAAAATAAAACTTGCAATTAGTTTGCAAGTTTTTCTTTTACTCTTTTATATTCGTAAATTGGTTTTTCTTTTTTATTTACGACATCTTCTGTTATTATACATTTTTCTATATTTTTATCAGATGGTACTTCATACATAGCATCCATCATTATATCTTCTAAAATAGATCTTAGACCTCTTGCTCCAGTTTTTCTTTCTATTGCTTTTCTAGCAATAAGTTTTAAAGCATCCTTTGTTACTTCAAGTTCTACATTATCCATTTTAAATAATTTAGTATATTGTTTTAATAAAGCATTTTTTGATTTTGTTAATATATCTATTAAAGCTTCTTCATCTAAATTATCTACACTTGTAATTATAGGTAAACGGCCTACAAGTTCTGGAATTAATCCATATTTTACAATATCATGTGGTTGTACTTGTTTAAATATTTTACCAATATCTATTTTAGATTTTTCTTCTATATGTGCACCAAATCCCATAGTTTTTGTTTCAAGTCTGCTTTGGATTATTTTTTCTAACCCTTCAAAAGCACCACCACATATAAATAGAATATTAGAAGTATCAATTTTAATAAATTCTTGTTGTGGATGTTTTCTACCACCTTGTGGAGGAACATTTGCAACTGTACCTTCAATTATTTTTAAAAGTGCTTGTTGTACTCCTTCTCCACTAACATCACGAGTTATTGATGGATTTTCTGACTTTCTAGAAATTTTATCTAATTCATCAATATATATTATTCCACGTTCTGCTTTTTGTACATCATAATCTGCAGCTTGAATAAGTCTAAGTAATATATTTTCTACATCTTCACCAACATATCCTGCTTCTGTAAGTGTTGTAGCATCTGCTATTGCAAATGGCACATGTAATATTTTAGCAAGAGTTTGTGCAAGATAAGTTTTTCCACATCCAGTAGGTCCAAGAAGTAAGATATTTGATTTTTGTAATTCAACATCATCAATTTTATCTAAATTTCTTATTCTTTTATAATGATTATATACAGCTACTGATAAAACTTTTTTTGCATCATTTTGTCCAATTACATATTCATCTAAAACTTTTTTTATATTTTGTGGTGTAGGTAAACCATTTGATGTAATTAAGTCTTTTTGTCCAGTTATATCATCAGAAACATAATCTATTTCATCATCTGTAATTATTTTATGGCACATTTCAACACATTCATCACAAATTAATATTCCATCTGGACCTTCTATTAATTTGTTTACTTCATGTTTTAGCCTACCACAAAATGAACAAAAAAGCATTCCATCATCTAAATCATTATTTCTTCTTGTTTTTTTTCCCATTTATTATTTCTCCTTAGTTACATCATCGATATTATACATTATATCATCAATTAAGCCATATTCTTTTGCATCTTCTGACGATAAGAAATTATCTCTATCAGTATCCTTTTCTACTTGTTCATATGATTTTCCAGTTCTTTCACTTAAAATCCTATTTAATTTTTCTTTAGTTTTAAGTAAGAAATCACTATGAATTTTCATATCAGAAGCTTGAGTTCCTGCAGGAACTCCACCCATTGGTTGATGTATCATTATTGTTGCATTTGGAAGCGCATATCTTTTTCCTTTCGCACCGGCAGCAAGTAAAAATGCTCCCATACTAGCAGCCATACCAACACAAATTGTTGATACATCTGATTTAATATATTGCATTGTATCATAAATACCCATACCAGCTGTAACACTTCCACCAGGGCTATTTATATATAAATAAATATCTTTTCCAGGATCCTCAGCATCTAAAAATAAAAGTTGAGCTATAACTAAAGATGCTGTTACATCATTTACTTCATCAGATAAGAATATTATTCTTTCTTTTAATAATCTTGAATAAATATCATAAGACCTTTCACCTTTACTAGTTTGTTCTATAACCATTGGTACTAAACTATTTTTAAACATATAATAACCTCCTTATTATTCATTTAATATTTAAAATTATTTTTCAACAACACTTTCAGTAACTACTGCTAAAGCTTTATCTTGTAATAATTTTTCTTTCATATATTTGATAACATTTTCATTTTTCATTAATGTATCTGCATTATCACTACCATATTGTTTTGCAAGTTCTTCTACTTTTTCTTTGATTTCTTCTTCAGTTACTTCTAAATTTTCTTGTTTTACTACTGCTTCTAAAGCAAGTTGTAATTTCACGTCTTTATCAGCATTTGGTCTTAATGTTTTTTTGAATTCATCTACAGTAGTATTAACGTATTTACAATAAGTATCTAAATCTAAACCTTGATAAGATAAATTAGCACTAAATTCTTGTAACATTTTTTCAACTTCATCATCGATCATTGAAACAGGTATTTCAACTTCAGTATTTTCTAATAATTTCTCTATAGCTTTTGATTCAACTTCTGCTTTTGCTTGATTTTCTTTTTGTTCTTTTACTTTCTTTTCAACATCTTTTTTGTATTCTTCTAAAGTTTCAAATTCAGAAACATCTTTAGCAAATTCATCATCTAATTCTGGTAATATTTTTTCTTTAATGCTAATTAATTTTACTTTGAACATAGCTTCTTTTCCAGCTAAATTTTCAGCATGATAGTCTTCAGGGAATGTTACATTAATATCTCTTTCATCTCCTATTTTCATACCAATTAAAGCTTCTTCAAATCCAGGTATAAATTGACCACTACCAATTGTAAGTTCAAAGTTTTCACCTTTACCACCTTCAAATGCTACGCCATCTACAAAACCTTCAAAATCAATAGTTGATATATCATTATTTTTTAATTCTCTATCTTCTACTGTTACTATTCTTGCATTTTTTTCTCTTGCGTCATTTAATGCTTTTTCAACATCTGCTTTTTTTACTTTTCTGTCAACTTTTTCAATTTCTAAATTTTTATATGCTTTTAATTTTGCTTCTGGTTTTACATAGAAAGTTACAGTATATATCATATCTTTTCCTTTACCAATTTGTTTAATATCTAATTCTGGTTTAGATACAACTTCTAATTTATTTTCTTCTATAGCTTTTCTATATTCATCATCAACATTATTTTCAATTACAGTTTCGTATAAAACACCTTCACCATACATTTTTTCTACAACACTTCTAGGTGCTTTACCATTTCTAAATCCTGGTACTTTGAAATACTTTGCATTTTGATTAAATGCTTTTGTTAATTCTTTTTCAAAATCTTCTTTTGACATAGTAAATTCTAAAACTACTTTTGAATTTTCTTGTTTTTCTACTTTTACATTCATTTTTAATCCTCCATTTATATATAAATTTGTTGTTTAATAACTATTATATTATATCATAAATAATTATTTTTTCAACTATTTTAAATAATTTTTAGATATATTCTATATTTCGACAAAATATTACCAAACATTGTATTTTATAATATAACTAGATATTTAGTTGACAAAAAAATTTAAAAATGATATAATTTAAAAGTATGGTCTTTTTAGTATTAAAGCAAGATAATTCGCGCTAAAAGGACTTTTAATTAATATTGAAAGGAGATTTTTATTAAATGGCAACGGCTATATATTTATTATCTAAAAAAGATGATTTAGAAGGTAAATTTATTACTTGTGTCAAAGATGATACTAAAAATACTTTTTCTTATTTATCACCTGTTTTTAAAATAAGAAGACTTATGTTTAATGTAGATGATGAATTAATAGATATATCAGCAGATCATCAAAATAGAGCTTTAAATGCAAAATATGATAATAATAATAAATATTATGGATTGTGTCTTAAAGAGATTTCTATTGGTAAAAACAAAAAGAACGTTTTAAATTCAAATCAATTTTTAAGAAAAGCAGCAAAATTAGAATATCCAATATTAAGCAAAAATATTCTAAAAAAAATATATCTAAATAATGTTGAACGAAATATATCTTCTTTTAGAAATATTATGAATCTAAATTTAAATTTAGTACCAATTAGTGGGTATGCTACTTTACTTAAAAGTACATTTGATTCAATCGAATTTTTAAAAAATTTAGTTTATAAAAAAAATGTTATTAGAGCAAAGACTTTAAATAGCAATAAAATTGTAATTGGAGATAAATTATTATATAATGGAGATAATTATTGTCTAAATCAATATGAAATAGATGCTAAAACTATTGCTTCTTTTACTGGTTTTTACGATAGAAACTTTAAAAAGATATTTGTTGATTCTAAATTTAAATACTATTCTACAAAAATATTCAAATTAAATAATTCTTTTTTTGTATTGTTTAAAAATAATGGTTTAACATTACCACTTTTTGATGTATATCAAGATTTAGAAGTATGTTAAAAAACAGATAGAAATTTTCTATCTGCTTTTTTTAACTTAAATAATCTTCAATTATTTTATATACCCATGCTGATGAACCAGTGTACCAAGT
>CALWOE010000009.1 GCA_944383035.1 uncultured Clostridia bacterium | reverse complement strand
AATGGAGCTGAAAGCCCGAATCGAACGGGCGACCTACGGTTTACAAGACCGTTGCTCTACCTGCTGAGCTATTCCAGCGTTTGCGTACATTATGGTGACCCGTAGGAGAGTCGAACTCCTCACTCCGCCGTGAAAGGGCGATGTCTTAACCGATTGACCAACGGGCCCCATTTGTGGTGAGCCATCGCAGATTCGAACTGCGGACAACTTGATTAAAAGTCAAGTGCTCTGCCAACTGAGCTAATGGCCCATGCAATGTACTGCTAATACATAATACAATACTTTTATCATTTTGTCAACACTTTTTTAAAAAAAAGTTATAAAAATGTGAAAATTTTTTTCATAATCTTATTTTTTAATATTTTGTCTGTCAAATTTTATCTTAAAATATCATATTTTGTAATATTTATAAAAAAATATTGAATAAAAAATATAACATGATAAAATATTTTTGGTGATGCAATGTTTTATTTAATTGAATATATTTTTTTGATGATATATTTTTTTGTATATATTTTTAATTATATGGAAAAATATATTTTCTATACTGATGGAGGTACAAAATTAGAAAAATATGTTAATAAAGAGGAGACGAATATAGCAAAATTAAGTAAAGCAATTAGTAAAAAATATAAAGAAATATTAAATATATTTATTATTTCTTTTGTAGTTACATTGTTTAGGTTTTCAATTTCATATAAATTTTTTAATTCTAATTTTATATATATTAATATTTTAAATAAAAATATTGATATTACTAATATTTTAGGAAATAAAATTATTATTTTTAAAGTTTCATATCTGATTTTTTTATATTTTTTTGTTTTTAAATCAATTTATTTTATTCACAATTTTTTAATTTCTAAAAGAAAAAATAGTGTTATTCCCAAAAAGGATTCATTATATATAGGTAAAGATAAAAGTGACAATGATATTTACTTAGAAAAAAATGGTATGTATCAAAATATTTTAATTACTGGTAGTATAGGTAGTGGAAAGACTAGTAGTGCAATAACTAATATATTAGATTATTTTATAAAAAATAATATTTTTGGACTTATAATAGATATTAAAGGAAATTTTATAGATATAGTAAGAAATGTTGCTAAGAAATATAATAAAGAAAATCTAATAATAAATTTAAATTTATATAATGATAAAAAATATAATCCATTAAACAATGAGTTAAATGAAATAGAACTTGCAAGTACTTTAAAAAAAGTTTTAGAATTAAATCAAAGTAAAAATTTATCGGATCCTTACTGGTTAGATAAGGCAGAAGAATATTTTAGACATTTTATTATATTAATACGATCATACAAAGAATATGTTGATATAGGTGAATTACATAAATTAATAGTTGATAAAGATTATTTAGAAAGTAAGCTAAAACTTTTAAAAAATAATATTTTAGAAAATAAATATGATAATACATTTTTATTTAGTTTAAATAATTGTTTACTAACTATTAAAAATGAATATTTAAAACTTGATGATAGAACAATTGGAATTATAAAATCTGAGATGACAAGAATGACAAGTATTTTTGTGACAAATTATGAAATATATAATAAGTTTTGTGATAACTCTGAATTTATAAATTTTTATGAAAATAAAATATTTGTTTTATCCGTTGATATAAGTAAAAATGAAAGATTATCAAGAATTATATCTACGTACATAAAATTAGATTTTCAAAATCAAGTTTTAAAAAATAGTAAATATAAAAAAGATATATTTTTTATATGTGATGAATATGAAATTATTGCTAATAATTCTGATGCACAATTTTTTTCTTTATCAAGAGAATTTAAATGTATAAACGTTGTATCTATGCAAAGTTATTCTTCTTTAAATAGTATTTTACAAAAAGAAGAAATATCTAATGTAATCTTTCAAAATTTTGTAAACAAAATCTGGTTTAGAAATGATGATGTTTATACTATTAGTAAAATAATAAAACAAATTGGGAAAACAACAAGTGTTTTAAAATCTAAAAATTATTCAGAGATATCTCCAAGTAGTAAATACAATATGATTAGTAAGTCTTTTAAAAATTATAAATCTGGAATAGCAGAAAGTATAAATTATCAAGAAAGATTACAGTATTTAATTAGTGAAGAGTATTTTTCGCAAATGCTAAATGTATATGAAGCAGTATGTATTTTATCAAATGGTAAAAGTATTAATTTATATGAGTTTGTGAAACTTAAAAGATGGGAGGGGGAAAATGAATTTTAAAAAATGTATTTGTATTATAATGTTGTTAGTTTTTGTCTTTTTATTTACGAGTAATGTATATGCTGCAGATCCTACACTTGTAAATAAATTAAATACTATTTTAAAGAAAATAAAAGGATATTTAGAAAAACTTGCAACACCTGCTGCTGGAGTTGCTATTGCTGCTGGTGTGATGATTAGAAAGTTTAGTTTTGGTAATGAAGAAAAAATGATTCTTGGTAAAAAAGTAATTATAAATGCAATTGTCGGTTATGGAATAATTTTATCATTAGATCTTATAATTAAATTTGTTGAAGCTTTAATTTAATATGCAAGAAAATATATTAAATAATTTAGATATAATAGCAGATAAAATTTTTAAATCTGTAGAAACACAGATTTTTCCATTACTAGATAAAATACTTGTTATATCACAAGATATTTTAAAAGAAGAACCATTAAAAAACTTTTTCTTTGAAAATAAAATAAATGGAATTATAATAATTGCAAATTCACTTATTCTATTTAATATCATCTATTATGCTTTTACATTTATAATAAGTATATATAACGGAAATAAAGTGGAAAATGTGTATAAGTTTATTCTTAAAATAATTGTAATTGCAGTAGTTGTTAATAATAGTTACTATATTTGTTCTTTAATTTTAGAATTTTTTCATATATTAACAAATTGTTTTGACTCTTTCTTTGAACAAGTTATCTCTACAAAAATAAATTTTGTAAGTCTACAAGAAAATATAACAGATATTGCACAAATAATGAATAATGATATATTTAGTGTTGATGGGGTTATAAAAGGAATTATTTCTTTTGGTGCAGTATCACTTTTAATAAATTTTTCTATTAGATACGTTACAATTATTTTTCTAATTGCAATATCACCAATAGTTTTTATATTTTCAGCAAATAATTTTATGAAAGGTATTTTTGATGTGTGGATAAAAATGTTTATAACAAGTTTATCAATTCAAATAATTGTAAAATTTATAATTTTTATACCAATTTCATATAAAAGTAAAGATACTTTACTTTACAAAATAATACTTGTTGGAGCAATATATCTTTTGTATCAAGTAAATAATTTTACAAATCAAATATTACAAAAAATAAATGAAAGGAAAGTATGATGAAAAATATAAAAATGATATATTCAAATTTTAACAGAAAAAATAGATTTTTAGGTATAATAGATTATAAAAGTTTAGTTATTTTTCTTATTTATGTTTTATTAATATATGTTTTTCTTGAAAAAATATCTATTAATTTAGAATTTAAAATATATATTTTTCTATTTCTAGTTATTCCGGTTTTTGCTTTATTTTTTATAAATTTAAATAATGAGAGTGTAATAGATTCAATAATTATAATGATTATATTTTTGTTTAATAAAAAAATATATATAGATAAAGATATTAAAGTAGATAGATATTTAGCTAAATTTAAGTAAAAAAAGAAAAGGATATAAAAAATATCCTTTTCAACATAAAGTAAGTATAATGCATGTTTTTTGACGTAAGACAAAGACAACAAATTACAAAAAATGTGAAAACAACTGAGTTTTGAGTTTGGGCACAAAAAAAGAGTGATCGACTTTGAACAATTTATATGCATTATACTCACGCAATTTGCAAAAAACTAAAACTATATTTAAAATTTAAAATAACTTTATCAAAATATTTCATTGATATTATAACAAATAATACTGGATTTGTCAACATAAAAATGAAAAAATGTTAAAAATATTGTAAAAAGATTTTTAAAATGATATAATTTATAAACAGACTATAAGGAGTTTATATTTATGAAATTTTCAAAAAAAGATAAATTGGAATTAAGTGATACATCTGTATCAGATCTTTTTATTTTAAATAATATGATACCACTTGAAGGAATTGATGTTAAGTTATATCTTTATATTTTGTTTTTACAAAAAAATAATGTTGAGATGGATGAAGTAACACTTGCAAAAAGATTATGTGTAACAGAACAGGAAATTAGATATAGTTTGGAAAGATTAGAAACAGAGGAGTTGCTTCTTAAAACTTCTGATGGATATAGTGTTGTTGACCTTAAGGATGTAGAGATAAATAAATCATATGTTCCAAAAGTAGAAACTAAAAAGACAAGAGCACAAAGTGAAAAAGAAAGAAGAAGACTTGCAGCAGCAAACGCAATTAGTGAATGTTTTTTTAAAGGAATGATGAATTTAGGATGGTATACTGATATAGGAGCTTTATTTGAAAAATATGCTTTTTCAGAAGATGTTATGATAGCACTTTTTAATTATTGTCAAGAAAGAAAATCTATTAATAGAAATTATGTTTTTGCGGTTGCAGAGACTTGGTATAATGGTGGCGTAAAAACATTTGAACAATTAGAAAATTTCCTTGAACAGTTTGATAAGATTCAAAAAATTAAAAAGAAAATAACAAAAGCCTTACGTTTAAATAGAAATTTAACAAAGTATGAAGAACAATATATTGATAAATGGATTAATGATTACAAATATGATTTTAATATGATTGAACAAGCTTTAAAACTTACAGTAACTAAATCAAATCCATCATTAAATTATGTTAATGGAATTTTAAAAAATTGGTATGAAAAAGGTTTTAAAACAGTTGATGATTTACAAAAAGAAAATAAAGAAAAAGAAACTATAAAATCAAAAACAAAAAAAGTAGAAAATTCTAAATCCACATATCAAAATTATGAACAAAGATCTTATGATAATTTAGAAGAATTTTATGATAATATGTAAAGAATTTATTTCTTTACATATTTTTGTATACATGATATAATCAATTTGGGGGTAGAACAATGGATAGCAAAATATACAGTAATTTAAAAAGAGAATATGAAATAAAAAAATTACAAAAAGAAGAAGATGCTCTATCTTATAAAAATAAAGTTTTTAGTGAAAATGAAATATTACATAAACTAGATGAAAAAAAGAATATGTTAGCAATAAAGTCAGCTAAACTTATGCTTATTTCTGATGATATTACAAGACGGATTGAAAAAGAAAATTTGGAAATAAAATTAAAAGAAATAGATGCTAAAATAGAAAAAGAATTAAAAAGAATCCGGCTTTCAATGGAAAGCTTTAATCCAAAATATGATTGTAATTTATGTAAAGATACAGGAATTATAAAAAGTAAAGGAAAGTATGAAATTTGTAGTTGTTTTAATCAAGCACTTATAAATGAAACATATAAACAATCTAATATGAAAAAATTAGATGAAGAAAATTTCGAAACATTTGATATTGGATATTATTCAAAAAAGGTAGATAAAGAAAAATATGGTGTTAATAAATCTCCTTTTGAAGTAATAGAAAATATAAAAAATATTGCATATAAGTTTGCTACTAATTTAGATAATAAATCAGTTAATAATTTAATGTTTATAGGAAATACTGGACTTGGAAAAACATTTCTTGCTAATGCAATAGCAAATGAGGCAATAAAAAATGGTAAAACTGTAGTATATCAAACAGCACCAATTCTTATGGATAAGATAATGGATTATAGATTTTCTTATGATAAAACAAGTAATGAAAAAGAACAATATAATAAAATTTTTGAAGTTGACTTACTTATAATTGATGATCTAGGTACAGAAACAATGACAAATAATAAATTTACTGAATTGTTTAAGATAATAAATACTAGGTTATTAGATGGTAAAAAGATTCTTATATCTACAAATTTAACGTTAAATGAATTATATAAAAGATATGAAGAAAGAGTACTATCTAGAATTATTGGAAATTTTAATATTTGTAGATTTATTGGAGAAGATATTAGGCTTAAAAAGAAAAGCTATAAAAAGAACTCTTAAACTTAATTTGTTTAAGAGTTATAATTTTTGTTTTTTTTCTTGTTTTCTAATCTTAAAAGTTGCTCATATATTTTTTCTTCACGTTCTGTTATATTATCAGGCATATCAATGTTTATTTTTAAATTTAATGAACCTCTTGTTTCATCTTCCGCGATATATCCTTTATTTAATACAGATACAACTTGACCACTTTTTAGATGTTTTGGAAGTGTTACTGTAACATCTTCAGATAATACTTTAAGTCTATATTTTCCACCAAGTACAGCAAGTGCGGGTGAAATTGTTATATCTTTGTATAAATCAATACCATTTAATTTATATTCTGGATCATCAAGAAGTTTAACATGAATTATTAAATCACCATTTTTACCACCATTTTTACCTGGGTTGCCAAGAGCAGCAAGTCTTATTTTGTCACCATTTTTAATTCCAATTGGTACACTGACAGAAAAAGTTTGAAGTCCAGTTTTAGATGATTTTATAGCAATCTTTTTTTCTGTACCTAAAAAACCTTCTTCTAGTGTAACATCTAAATGAGTTATTATATCAGAACCTTTTATTGGTTTTTGTTTTGATTTTTTCTCCTCTTTAGAACCTTCTGGTGCATTATTTATATCACCGAAATTTTGAACTTCATCTTTCCTAAAACCAAGTATAGTTGTAATCAAATCATTTATTACAGTTACACCGGATTTTATCTCATATTTTACATTAGACAAGCTAGATTCTCCATCTATCATACCATAACCTAGTCTAGCTACTTGTCTATCATATTTTCTTCTTTTTTCTATATTTGTTAAAGTATCATATGCTTCATTTATATCTTTGAACATTTCTTCGGCTTCTTTTGTTTTGTTTGTATCTGGATGATACTTTTTAGCAAGTTGTCTAAAAGATAACTTAATTTCTTCTTTTGAACTTCTTCTATTTACACCGAGAATTTCATAATAGTTCTTATATTTCATATATTGCTCCTTTTTAAAACTATATGTATGTTTTAATTTTCTACATTATATCATATTTTATGGATTTTTCAAGAATATTTACTTGCTTTTTTATTTTTTTTCTAGTATAATGAGGGAGTAATAAATGGAGGTATAAAATATATGGACATTAATGATGAAAACTTTTTATCGGCACAAAAAATTGTACCTGTAAAACTAGAAGATGAAATGAGAAAGTCATATATTGACTATGCTATGAGCGTTATAGTTTCTCGTGCGTTACCAGATGTAAGAGATGGACTAAAACCAGTTCATAGAAGAATATTATACGTTATGAACGAATTATCTTTATGGCCTGAAAAACCATATAGAAAATCTGCAAGTATTGTTGGAGATGTTATGGGTAATTACCATCCACATGGAGATGCAGCAATTTATGATGCGTTAGTACGTTTATCACAAGACTTTTCTATGAGATATCCTTTAGTAAATGGTCATGGTAACTTTGGATCAATTGATAATGATCCACCAGCCGCTATGAGATATACAGAGGCAAAATTACAAAAGATATCTTTGGAAATGTTAGCTGATTTAGATAAAGATACTGTTGATTTTATTCCAAACTATGATGATAGATTAAAAGAGCCATCTGTTTTACCTGCAAAATTACCAAATCTTTTAATTAATGGTGCTTATGGTATTGCCGTTGGTATGGCTTGTAGTATTCCACCACATAATTTAACAGAAGTTATAAATGGAACAATAGCACAACTAGATAAACCAGATATAACAAATGAAGAATTAATGGAATATATAAAAGGACCTGATTTTCCAACTGCAGGAATAATAGTTGGAAAAGATGGTATAAAAAATGCATACACAACAGGAAAAGGTAAAGTATGCTTAAGAGCTAAAGCAGAAATAGAAGAAGATAATAGGGGAAGATATAAAATAATTGTAACTGAAATACCATATCAAGTAAATAAATCTGCATTAGTTGAAAATATAGCAAAATTAGTACAATTAAAAACAATAGAAGGTATATCTGATTTAAGAGATGAATCAGATAGAGATGGTCTAAGAATTGTTATAGAATTAAAAAGAGATGCAAATCCAAATGTTGTATTAAATCTTTTATACAAACATACACAACTTCAAACAACACAAAGTATGTTAATGCTTGCTTTAGTTGATAATCAACCAAGATTTTTAAAATTAAATGAAATAATTGGTTGTTATATAAAACATAGAGAAGATGTTGTAGTAAGAAGAACAAAATTTGATCTTGCAAAAGCAGAAGCAAGATTGCACATTTTAGAAGGTCTTAGAATAGCTCTTGATAATATAGATGAGATAATAGCTATTATAAGAAAATCATATGATGATGCAGCTCAAAGACTTATGGAAAGATTTGGACTTTCAGAAATACAAGCAAATTCAATTCTAGAGATGCGTCTTAGAACATTACAAGGATTACAAAGAGAAAAAATTGAAAATGAATATAATGATCTTGTAAAATTAATCGCACATTTAAAAGAAATTCTAGCTTCAGAACAGTTAGTAAAAGATATTATAAAAGAAGAATTACTAGAAATGAAAGAAAAATATGGCGATGAAAGAAAAACATCAATAACACATGGTGTGGGTGACATAGATTTTGAAAGTTTAATAAAAGAAGAAACAAATGTTGTTACTTTAACACATTTTGGATATATTAAAAGAATAGCAGCAGATGTATATAGATCACAAAAACGTGGTGGAAAAGGACTCACTGCTATGAATACTCGTGAAGATGATTTTGTTGAAAATCTATTTGTAACTTCAACACATGATTATATAATGTTCTTTACAAATACTGGTAAAGCATTCAGACTAAAAGCATATGAATTACCAGAAGCTTCACGTATTTCAAAAGGAACAGCTATAGTTAACTTATTGCAACTAGCACAAGGAGAAAAAATAGCAGCAGTTATGCCTGTAAAAAATTATAATGATGATTTATATGTTTTAATGGCTACTTCTCATGGATTAATAAAAAGAACAAAATTATCAGAATATAGCAATATAAGAAAAAGCGGAATACAAGGTATTACTTTAAAAGAAGGCGACGAGTTAATAGATGTAAGACTTACTGATGGAACTAATGATATAGTTATGGTTACAAGACAAGGACTTTCAATTAGATTCCCAGAAGATGAAGTAAGAGCTGTTGGTAGAACATCTATGGGGGTAAAAGGTATTTCTTTATTAAAAGATGATAAAGTAATTGGTATGGAACCAATAAAATCAGATAAAGATTATATTTTAGCTATAACTGAAAATGGATTTGGAAAAAGAACAGAAGTTGAAGAATACAGAAGACAAGGAAGAAGTGGAAAAGGAATATTAACATATAAAACTACATCAAAAACCGGACATATAGTTGGAATAAAAATAGTAAATGACGATGATGATGTAATGTTAATTACTGATACAGGAGTTATAATAAGACTTAATGTAAGAGATATCAGTATACTTGGAAGAAATACACAAGGAGTTACACTTATGAGAACTTCTGATGGTGGAAAAGTTGCAAATATAGCAAAAATTCCAAATGAAGATATTGATACAAATGAAACAAAAAAATAAGATATTAAAATTCTGAAATGATAAATTTCAGAATTTTTTTTCTTTTATATTTTTTTGTTGTAAAAAGAAATAATATATGATAATATAAGTTTAAAATAGGAGGTTATCATGAGTAAAAATGGAAAAATAATAGAAAATATAGAAGAAAAAATAAATGAATTACAAAGAAAAATACAAAATCAGCCGGAATTTGCTAAAGATTTAGATGATGATTTAGTAAAAAAAGAATTTGATGAATATAATAGATTTATCGCTTATGAATTAGAGGGTATGCCAGAAGATGAAAGATTAAAAGGAAGAATATATGATACATTTAACGATATATCAGATTATTTTAGAAAAAAAACACAAAGCAGATATAATAACTGTAGAGATGAAGAAAAAAATGGATTCGACTTACTATCTAGAAGAGGATATACTTTGTTATCAAATATAGAAGAAACATTACAAAGTGATATTGAAGAAGCAAAGGAAAATATTTCAGATCATATTAATAGGTATTCTCAAGTTAAAGAAGAAGTAAGTGAAGTAAATAAAGATGAAAGAAATAAAGCAAAATATGAAGTTGAAGGTATGATATCAGATGAAATGTTGCAAGAAATAAGAGGCTTTATGTACAATTATGAATTTGAAAGTAAAGAAGAATTTATGTATAGAGTTTCTGATTATTTAAAAAATAATTTACCACAAAAATTAAATGATAATTTTGATGAAATCTCATATGGCATAGATAAAAATGTAGGTATAATATTTGATGATACTTTAAGAGACATACAAGATAAAACTATGGAAGAATTAGAAAAAGAAATAGATCAAAAAGATGAAAAAGAAAATGTAGATAATCAAGAACAAGAAGTAAATAAAGAAGAAAAAAGAGATTCATTTATGGGGGCTTTAAAAGAAGGAGTAAATTCTGAAGAAAATATTATAAGAAATGATGTTTATGAAATATCAGAAGAGAAAAGTAATGAAAGAGATAATAAAAACAAAGAAATAAATGATGATAAAACAATATAGTATTAAATGGCTTAGGGTATATTTAAACCATTTTTTATGTTATTATTTATTTTTTTGAAATTCTATGATATAATAAATATAAGTATTTTATGTAGTCGCTTGAGTTATATCAAGAGGAAAGTCCGGACACCGTAGGGCAAAAGTGCTAGATAACGTCTAGTGAGGGTGACCTTAAGGAAAGTGCAACAGAAAAGAACCGCCATTTATGGTAAGGGTGAAAATGTGAGGTAAGAGCTCACAAGTATGTATAGTGATATATGTACTGTGTAAACCCCACTTGGTGCAACACCAAAAAAGGAAGGTTAAGATGGCCCGTCGTCTTCCGTGGTTGGTGGCTTGATGCATATAGTGATATATGTACTAGATAAATGACTACACACGACAGAATCCGGCTTATAGAAATACTTTATATATTTTTTAAACTGAAATAAAAATATTTCAGTTTTTTTTATAATTTAACTATAAGTATTGATGATTTTTTTTTATTATGTTATATTTTTACATAGATTATTTTATCTTTCATAGTTATATATTAAAGAGGTATAGACATGAAAGAAAAAATATCGAAGTATGTTTTATGTATATTAATATTATTAGTATTTATATTTACACATCAAATAAAGTATGAAAAAACAAATAGTCCTTCATTTTTAACACAAGACAATATATTAGATTTTATAGATAATATAGATAATGTTTTTTTTAATTCACTTTGTTTTAAAGAAAATACAATTAATTTTTCTAATGATGAAATCATAGATTTTGCAGTAGAATATATAATTTTAAATTATAAGGATTTTGATGATGAAATAATAAATTTAAATAAAACATTTACCTATGAAGAGGAAAAGTCGATATATATAAGTATTGGATTTGTAAATAAAAGTACTATAAATGAAATTTCTAATAAAATATTTTCTATTACTAATTTAAATTTTGAAAATTATAGATTTTTAGATAAAGAAAGTGATCTTGTAGCTCTTGTTCCAATGATAAGTGATATACCAATTAGATTTTCTTCAAGAAATATAGAAAGTATAACAAATACTAATAATGACACTTTAATGGTTAAAGTAAAATATAGTTTTGAAAATAAAAATTTTGTTTATTTTGAATATTTACTTAAAGTAAAAGAAAATAAATTAAGTTTAGAAAGATTAAATATACATACTTAAAATAGGTGAAAAATGAAAGATATATTTAAAAAAGTAAAAAATAAAAATGGTAAAATTAGAACTAAAAAAAGTAAAGATAATAAAATTAAATTAAAATCTAAAAAAAATAAATTAAAAGATAAATCTACTAAAAAGTTAATAAAAAACAAAAAGTTATTTGTGATTTTTAGTTTGTATGTAGTATTACTTTTAATAGTAATATTAATCTCTTTTGGTATTTTAAATAGATTTAATTTTAAAATATTAAAAGATGGATTTAATAAAGAAAATGTAACAATTGATATAGGTAATGTAAAAAATAATTTAAAATTATGGGATATTACTATAAATGATTTAAAGAGTAAAAATAATTCTTTGATTATTAATATAGATAATATGAAAATATTATTAGACTCAAATAGAATTATCAAAAATACAAATTTAAATGTGAATGCTACATACCAAAAATCTACATATGATTTTATAAAAGATGTTGATTCTTATACTATAGATTTTTCAAATTCTAATATATTAGAAGTTTTTAAAAATATAGAATTTTCAATAAAGAAAGATTTTATTAAAAATAAAAATATTGATATTTATCTTGTAAATTCAGATGAACTGTTAATACCATACAAAACTGTTGAGGCGGTAGATAATAAAGTGAGTATAGATTGGACAAAAGAGTTTAGTAATTTAGATATTAAAAAAATTGTTTTTGTATATGTTCCTTTAAATGAAATAACAGTTGCAAATGAAAATATAATAATTAATAAAAATTCAAGTTTTAATTTAGAAACTAAACTTTTACCAATAAATTGTACAAATAGGAATATTAAATATAGCTCTCAAGATGAAAACATTGCAGTTGTCAGTGATACTGGAGTGGTTACTTCTGTTGCAAAAGGTCAAACTAAAATTAATATAACAGTTGATAATGAAAACATAAAAAAAGAAATAAATGTAACTGTAAATGAGGTTGCAACTAGCATAAATGTTAGTAAAAATGCTATAACATTAGAAGAAGGTAAAACTAGTAAAATTATTGCTACAGTTGAACCATCTGATGCTATAAATAAAGAGTTAGTTTGGACAAGTTTAGATGAAAGTGTAGCAAAAGTAAATTCTGATGGATTAATTACTGCTGTATCTGAAGGAAAATGCGACATAGAGGTAAAAACTAAAGATGAACCAATTGTATCTGCGAAAATTAGTGTTACAGTAAATAAAAAATCAAATGAATATTCTAATACAAATAATGTAACTGAACCTACATATATAAAAGGAATATTGATAGTAAATAAAAAATATGCTTTACCATCTACATATAATCCGGGTAATAATCCAACTGCACTAGCAGCATTTAATAACATGAAGGCAGAAGCTTCTAAAAGCGGTATAACTCTATTTATTTTATCAGGATTTAGATCATATCAGTCACAAGTTGGATTATATAATAGATATGTAAGTAGATATGGAGCACAAGTAGCCGATACTTTTTCAGCAAGACCGGGACATTCTGAGCATCAAACAGGACTTACTTTTGATGTAAACTCAGTTGAAGATAGTTTTGCTTATACAGCAGAAGGAAAGTGGCTTGCAGCCAATTGTCATAGATTTGGATTTATAATCAGATATCCTAAAGGAAAAGAAAGTATAACTGGATACCAATATGAACCATGGCATATAAGATATGTTGGAGTTGATGTTGCAACTAGTATATATAATAGTGGCATTTGTTTAGAAGAATATTTAGGAATATAGTATGTAAAACAAGATAATTTAAGGTTATCTTGTTTTATTTGTTTTGAATAATTGATTTGTATATTGTTCATTGACAATTATATAGTTTTGTATTATACTTAATTTATGAAAATTAAATACAATCACGTATTAGGAAAGAAGGTTTTTTTATGGAGTTTAGAGCAAATTCTGGCAGAAATGTTATTATTGAAGTAAATAACGAAAAATATTTAAGACATGCAATAGAAACGCATTATATTCAAATTGGTGAGAGTTATATAGATATTATAGAAAAATATGTAAAACCTATATATAAAGAGGGAGATATTATATCAATAAGCGAAAAAATAATTAGCTTATGTCAAAAAAGAATAATATATAAAAAAGATGTTAAGGTAAGTAAACTTGCTAAATTTTTATCTAAATTTGCAATGAAAAGTAATGCAGGTGTTGGTGTAGACAATCCGTATAAAATGCAATTTGCAATAATGTTAAATGGAAGACTTAAAGTTATCTATGCAGCTATAGCAGGTGGAATAGGAAAATTATTTGGCAAAAGAGGTGTGTTTTATAAAATAGTTGGACCAGAAATAAGTGGATTAGATGGATTTTATGGGGATGTATTTGAAGATTATGCAGATTTTGGTATTAGATTACCTGAAAATCCAACTGGAGTATGTAATGAAATATATGAAAAAACTGGTGTTAAAGCAATGATAGTAGATGCTAATGATCTAAATGTAGAAATTTTAGGAAATACTGACGATATTGGTTATACAGAGGAGGAATTAATAGCTTTAATTAAAGATAATCCTGCTGGTCAAACAAAAACATTAACACCTATAGTTTTAATAAGAAAAGCAAATGAAGAAGATTTAAAAGATAGTCATTTAGAATAATAATATTTAATATAATGCATAAAATTAAATATAAATTAGATTTTATCTAATTAGAAAAGGGGCATTATGAGTAAAAGGATTAATAGAAATAGGAATAGGAAAAATAGAAAAAAAAATAATGTAAATCAAAATGTAAATAAAAGTCTAAAATCAAATGATTTAGAAAAAGAAGAAAAAGAAATAGAAGAAAAAAATAAGATAGATGAAAATTCAGATATAAATGAAACTAATGAAATAAATGATATATTAGTTTATGAATCACAAACAAATGAAGATGAATATAAAGAAGATAATAATGAACTTGAAAATAGAATAAATGAAATATTGATTGACGAACAAATAAATAGTGACTATGATGACGAAAAGCTCACTGATGATGTAGTAGAAAAATCTGAAGAAGAAAAAGAGCTTGAAGAAAAAGTAAATGAAGTATTTAATGAAAATGAAGATGATAATTCTGTAAAAACGGATGAAGAAGTGACAAAAAAAGTTCGTAATGGTGAAATCGAAACAAAGAAAAAATCAAAAAAGAAGACTTTAATAATAATTTCATCTTTATGTATTATATTGTTAATTTTTGCGTTTTTGATAAGTTTTGCTTTTGTAAATAAATTTAATACTAATGTATATAACAATGTTTATTTATTAAATGAAAATATGTCTGGTAAAACACAAGAGCAAATAGCGGAATTTTTAAATTTAAAAGCAGAAGAATTAAAAAATTCAAGAAAAGTAATTGTTTTGCAAAATACAGATACTTTAGATGAAATAGTACCAGAAAAAATAGATTTTACATTTGATAATAAAAAAATAATTCAAGACGTAATGTCTTACGGCAGAAGTGGAAATATATTTGTGGATAATTTTAATATTTTAAAGGCACTAATATTCAAACAAAATATAGATGTGACATATACTTATGATGAAACAAAGTTAGATGAGGTTATAAAAAATATAGATCTTAGTATTAAAGATAGATTTGTTAATGATTCATATAGTGTAGATGAAAAGACAAATAAACTTATTATTAAAAGAGGAAAAACTGGTAATACAATAGATTATGATACAGAAAAGAAAAAAATAATAGAAGCTTTAACAAAAAACGATGGTGAGTCAAAATTAACCTTGGATATCATACAAAAAAAACCAGAAGAAATAAATATTGATGAAATATATTCGAAAGTAAAAAGAGAACCTAAAGATGCATATTTAGATGAGACATCAAACCCTGTTAAATTTGTTGAGGAAGTTGTAGGGTATGATTTAGATGTAAATTCTTTAAAAGAGGTTTTATCAAATCCAGAAAATATGCAAGAAGAAAAAGTTATAGAATTTAATCTTAATGTTATACAACCTCAGGTTAAACTTTCAGATCTTACATACATGTTATATAAAGATAAATTGTCTGGATATACAACGTATTTTCCAGCTGGTAGATATGCAAGATCAAATAACTTAGAGATAGCACTTAAATATTTAAATGGAAAAATAATTATGCCTGGTGAAACTTTTTCATATAATGCTGCTATTGGTGATACTACCACATCAAAAGGTTACTTGCCAGCAGCTACGTTTAAAGGTGGCACTGTTGTTGATGAAATTGGTGGTGGTATATGTCAAACAACATCAACGCTATATAATGCAGTACTTTTAGCAGATTTAGAAATTGTTGAAAGACACCAACATGGTTTACCTGTGGGTTATGTACCTCCAAGTAGAGATGCAACCGTATATTCTCCAACTTTAGATTTTAAATTTAAAAATAATAAAAAATATCCAGTAAAAATAGTTACATCATTTTCATATAATGGTACTTTAAATATAAGTATATATGGAACAAAACAAGGAGATGAAGTTGAAGTTAGTCTATCACATAAAGTATTAAGTACAACACCATATACAACAAAATATATTTATGATAGCACAATGGCTGCTGGTACACAAACAGTAGTAAGCGAAGGCGTAAATGGGTATACTTCAGAAAGTTATATAACTAGAACAAGAAATGGTGTAGTTATAAGTTCAGGATTATTATCGAAAGATACATATAGACCTCAACAGAAGATTGTTAAAGTTGGTACAAAAAAATAAAACCAATAATATAAAATATTTTAAACACGTAAAGATTACATAAAAATTTACGTGTTTTTTGTACTTTTTTACAAAAATGTATTGAATATTAAAAAAATATATAGTATAATAAAAATATACCAGATTATTTAATCTGAGAAAGAGGTATAATATGGAGCCTTTAGTACAAATGAATAAATTCGAAGTTATTGATATGCCAGGTATGAATACTATAGCATTTGTAGTTGAAAAAAATGAAGATGCTAAGAGAACTGGTGGCGCTATTTTAAGCTTACAAAAAATAGAAGCAATTGATAGCGAAGAAAATGGAAAAATAAAGAAAACATTTAACGTTATTTGTGGTGATACAGAAAAACAATTAATAGTTCTTTTAACTCTTACAAATAACAAGGCAATTTTAAGCACTGGTGAATTAACTAAAGATGGGTTTGTGGCTGTAGAGTCAAATGTTCCGCTAACTTATGGTACTATATATAATCATGATGGAGTTGAGTATAAAGAAATAGAATATACACCAAATATGAAGAGACATTTTGCAATTATTGATACTCAAACAGGTGAAGAAGTAAGACCTGTTTTATATAATGATGAAGTTAGTGGTAAAATAAAAGGAAGATGTAAAATACTTCCAAATAAGCCATATATTGTTTTGGAACTTAGATTTGATGAAGATTAAAAAAATGTTGTATAAAATGTAGTTTAGATGTAGTAATAAATGTAGTTTTAGGAGGAATTTTTTATGAAAATAAGAGTTAGTGTTGCAAGTTTTGATGATCTAGAAAATATGAGAGTACATGACGCTAAAATATTAAATTTAACTAAAGAATTAGGTGAAAAAAGAATAGAAACAAAACAAATTAATTCAAGAGATGACGAATATAATGCACCTATAGTTTAGATTTTAGTTATTAAAACTTAGTGCATAAGAGAAAGAGGAATAATATATGAAACTAAATACATACAAACTAAAAAGAGAAATATTACCATTTGCGATAGCCTATATACTATTTGATATAATAGTTATAGGCGCTTTGTCTTTAGCTATACATAATGCACCAGAAGCTGAAAATAGTTTTGAAAGATTAATGAATATTTTCAATGGATTAATACCAAATATTACAGGTTTTAAGTTTTTTGAAGGGATATTTGTTAACTTTTCGGGATTTATGACCATGTCTTTTTGGTGTTTAATTGTTTTTGCTATATTATTTATATACTGGAAAATAAAAAATCAAAAAACATCAGAATATGAAGGTATAGAACAAGGATCATCTGATTGGAGTAAAGGTGGAGAAGAATTTGATAAATTACCAAATGGTAGTGAGATATTAAATAGAAAATCAGGATTTATATTAAGTAAAAATCATTATTTAGGTACTGATTTAAAAAAAGTAGCAATAAACAAAAATATACTTGTAATTGGTGGATCTGGTGCTGGTAAATCAGCTTGTTATATAAAGCCTAATATTTTACAAATGTTAGGTTCTTACGTAATAACAGATCCAAAAGGAGAATTATATAGAGATACTTCAGGATTTTTAAAAGCTAATGGATATGAAGTAAAGGTATTTAATTTAGTAAATCCAGAATATAGTGATTGCTATAACCCAATACTTCATATAGAAGATCATGCAGATGTTGATAAAGTAGCGGAACTTTTAGTTGTAGGTGCTAAAAGAAATGCAGGTGGTAGTGATGATCCATTTTGGGATAATACAGCTAAAATGTTACTTAAAGCATGTATATATTATGTTATATCTGTTCTTCCACCAGAAGAACAAAATATATCAAGTTGTCTTAATATAATAAGACAAGGTGGAGCAGATGATGAAGTATTTAAAAAATTATTTATTGATGAATTAAAACCAGAACATCCAGGTAGAAAAGAATATGAAAACTTTAGTACTTCTGCTGATAAGACAAAACAAAGTATAGTAATTTCTGCTATATCAAAAATAAATATATTTGATACACCGGCAATGCAAAAAATTACTACTTCAAATAGTTTTACTTTTGAAGATTTAGGAGATAAAAAGCTTGCTATATATGTTATAACTTCAACAACAGATAGTACATATGACTTTGTATCTACTATATTTTTTACACAAATGTTTCAAAAAATATTTTCTTATGCAGATAAAAATGGTGGAACATTAAATAATCAAGTTTATTTCTTACTTGATGAATTTGCAAATATCGGACAAATACCTGATTTCCAAAAGAAATTAAGTGTTACAAGACAGCTTGGTATTAGTATTTCAATAGTTATACAAGCTTTAGATCAATTAGAAGCTTTGTATAAAGAAGATTATGAAACAATAATTGGTAACTGTGATACACAACTTTTCTTGGGAAGCCAATCAATAAAAACTTGTGAATACATCTCAAAATCTCTTGGCCAAAAAACAATAAGATATAAAAGTAAATCTATATCTAAAGATAGTAAAGAAAGAGAAAAACAAGGTGTTTCAATAAGTGAACAAATACAAGGTAGAGAACTTATGACAGTAGATGAATTAAAACGTCTACCTAATGATGATGAAATATTAATTATTAGATCATTAAAACCAATTAGAGCTAAAAAAGCATGGTATTTTAAATATCATCCAATGAGAGAAGTTGCTGATAGATATAAAATACATAATGTAAGCGAAATGCCAAAAACAAAAGATGTACCAATTCATATTATGGACGTTCAAGCACATTTAAAAGAAAGAGAACGTAAAGCAAATGAATATCTAAATAAAATAAGATCTGATAATAGTAACCTTCAAGTAGAAATACCAGATGGAAACGGAAATGTAGTACAAAATAATGGCAATGATGAACAAAATCAAACTATGGATTTACAAAGAGAATTAGAGAAAAAATTTGATGAATTGTTTGGAACATCAAATCATTAATTAAAATATAATAAGCTTGAAATTTAAATTTTCAGGCTTATTTTGTTATATTTTGTATAATTTATAAATCTCCTTTTATTTTGTTGTTTTTTTACTTGTGTTATAGTATAATAAAATTATTAGAGGTGATATAAATTTATATGAAAAAAACTAGTTTTTTTATTGCTGTTATTGTAATATTTGTTTCAATATTAGCAATTTATGGAATAGTAACTGTAATGATGGATAATACAGGGAAAATAAATCAAGGAACATATAGGATTAATGATGTTATGTCAAAATCCACAATTGTATATAACGAAAAAGAAATAAAAAATGAGGGGAAAAATGGACTATCTGATATATCATTTGATTTAACCCAAGATAATTTGTTATCCGTACTTGTAGCAAAAAATGTTAATGCTAAAAGAATATATATTAATAATGTAAATATATCTACACCAAAATATCATGGTAATATGTATATATCTCAAAATAATACAGAAGAAAAAATTTCTAATGATTCTGCAGAAAAGGAGTTAAATATATATCCTGATGAATTAGACGGAGAATATTTTTTTGAACTTAAAATTGTAAATGAAAATTTTATACAAAATGCTTCACTTCCTAGTGATTTAAAAGTTGCAACTTTCGATGGTACATTGCTAAGAGATCTTAGTATATCTGAACAAGATGTTACTTTTAAAGTGAAATTTGATTTAAATATTATAGATGAATCAGGTAAGTTAAATACATGTAATTTTAATCTAGATTTCCCAAAAAATGGTTTAGTTGACAATGGTATTAGCATTACAAGAGAGGATTTTGCAAATTTTGTTTTTACAGTAAAATAAATTTTGTACTTGATTTTTAATTATATATAGTGTATAATGTAATTACCATCAAGCGATAGAGTACTGCTAACCTTGTCAGATCCGGAAGGAAGCAGCAATACGCATACTACTCTATGTGCTTGATGTTTTTTTTGGAGGTAAAAATATATGTCATATATTGCACTTTACAGAAAATATAGACCACTTACATTTGATGGTATAGTTGGAAGAGAGAATATAACAAAGATTTTAAAAAATCAAATTAAAAGTGGTAAAATATCACATGCATATTTATTTAGTGGAACTCGTGGAACAGGAAAAACTAGTGCTGCAAAAGTTTTTGCACGTGCTATAAACTGTTTACATCCTGTAGATGGAGAACCATGTAATGAATGTGAAGTTTGTAAAAATATTTTAGAAGGAAATACAACAGATGTTGTAGAAATGGATGCTGCATCAAATAATAGTGTTGAAAATATAAGACAAATAAGACAAGAAGTCATGTATGCAACTGTTGATGTAAAATATAGAGTATATATTATTGATGAGGTTCATATGCTAACAATTAGTGCTTTTAATGCACTTCTTAAAACATTAGAAGAACCACCAGAAAATGTAGTATTTATACTTGCAACAACAGAACAACATAAAATTCCTGTTACTATATTATCAAGATGTTTAAGATTTGAATTTAATAGGTTATCTGATGAAGATATTGTTGGAAGATTAAAATATGTTTTAGAAAATGAAAAAGTAGATTATGAAGAAAAAGCCTTAAATTATATAGCAAAACTTGCTGATGGAGCTATGCGTGATGCACTAAGTATACTTGAAAGATGTATCACAGAAATTGATGGAAAATTAATGTATGATGATGTTTTGCAAATAGTTGGAGCAATAGACTCTACAATTATACAAAATATAGTAGATAGTATATATAAAAAAGATAGTATTGAAGCTTTAAAAAATATAGATATAGTAATAAATAAAGGAAAAGATCTAAGACAACTTTCATCTTCACTTGCAGAGGAATTTTTAAATATTTTAATTAGTAAAGAAAATTCAGAAGAAAAAGATAGAATAACTAGTATTATAGATAGATTATCAAAACTTGATAATGATTTAAAACAAACATCAAGACCATCCATTGTATTTAAGTCAGCAATAGTAGAATTATGTTCTAGTAATAATCTAAATGCTATAACTAGTAGTATTGATAATAATATTAATACATCTACTGTAAATAATCAAGAAATTTTAAGTTTAAATAAAAAAATTACTTTATTAGAAAATAATATAAAAAATTTAAATGATAAAATAAAAGAGCTAGAAAATAAAAAACCAATTAATACTAATAATTTAGCTTCAAATATAAATGTAAATCTTGAAAAGCAAAGAGTAGAAACTAAAAATAATAGTAGTTATATTAATAAAAATAAATTAGAAAATGTAGAAAATATTGATATAGAAGATATGACACCTTTTAGTGAACTTGATGACTTTAAAAGAAAATTTATAGAAAATGGAAAAATAAAATTATACTCTGCTCTAGCTGGTGCAACTGCTTGTTTTAATAATGAGACTTTTTGTATTATAACCAAAAACAGTTTTGCATATTCTATGTTAAAAACAGAAGATAGTATTGATACAATAAAAAGTATTTTATCAACTTATTTTAATATAAATAAAAATGTTGTTATAAATTACGAAGAAAATAATGATAATACAGTAAATAAAGCAGAAAAGTTGTTTAAAGATAATAATATAGATTATACTGATATTGATTAAAAAAGCAAATTATAGTAATATAGATTGAAATTAAAAATAAAATATTATATAATATTCAAGTAAAAAGAAGGGATGATGAAAATGGCAAAATTCGGAGGATTTCCAGGTGGAATGGGAAATATGCAAAATCTTTTAAAACAAGCACAAAAAATGCAAAAAGAAATGACAGAAAAACAAGAGGAAGTTGCAAAAAAAGAAATAGAAACTTCAGCTGGTGGAGGTGCTGTTGTTGTTAAAGCAACAGGCGATAAAGTTATAAAATCAATAACTATAAAAAAAGAAGTAGTTGATCCAGATGATGTAGAAATGTTACAAGATTTAGTTTTAACAGCTGTAAATGAAGCTTTATCAAAAGCAGATTCAATGATGCAATCTGAAATGGGATCTTTTAATATTCCAGGATTATTTTAGGTAAAATGTTTTCAGAAACAATAACAAAATTAATAAATGAGTTTGAAAAATTACCGGGGATTGGACATAAAAGTGCAGTAAGACTTGCTTTTTATATCTTAGAATCACCAAATAATATTGCAGAAGATATGGCTCAAATTTTAGTTGATGCAAAACACAAAATAAAGTTTTGCTCAAAATGTTATAACATAACTGAGAATGATCCTTGTGATATATGTTCAAATCCTAAAAGAGATAATTCAGTTGTATGTGTTGTAGAAAATGTAAAAGATGTAGTAGCTATGGAAAAGACACATGAATATAAAGGTTTATATCATGTATTACATGGCGCTATATCACCAATGAACAATATAACAGCTGGAGATATAAAAATAAAGGAATTATTGGAAAGATTAAAAGATGATACAATAAAAGAAATAATACTTGCAACAAATCCTACAGTAGAAGGAGAAGCAACAGCAATGTATATTTCTAGACTTATTAAACCACTTGGCATAAAAGTAACTAGAATAGCACATGGTATACCAGTTGGTGGAGATTTAGAATATACAGATGAGATTACACTTATAAAAGCATTAGAAGGAAGAAGAGAAATGTAAAAAAAGAACAAGTGGAAAATATAAACATCCACTTGTTTTTCGTATTTTTAAAATATAAAAATACATGATAAAAAATAAATAAAATTAAAAGATATAAAATAAGTTTTATATCAAGATAAAGAGAAATTTTCTTTATCTAATACTATTATATGTAATAAAAAAAATAATATACATTTAAAATAAAAATTTTTAATTATTAGTTAAAATTTTGTTACAAATAAATTACAAAAAAATTAAAAATATTTCAAAAAAATATGGCAAAAATATTTTATACATGATATAATTGTTCTAGATTTTTATAATGGGGTGTGTTTATATGAATGATAAGAAGATTTTAATTGTCGATGACGAAAAGCCAATAGTAGATATACTTAAATTTAACTTAGAAAAAGAAGGTTTTTCTACTGTTGTAGCTTATGATGGTGAGGAAGCTATAAACTTAGCCTTATCTGTAAAACCAGATTTAATATTATTAGATTTGATGTTACCAAAGATAGATGGATTTAATGTTTGTAAGGAATTAAGAAAACATTTAACTTGTCCTATAATAATGCTTACAGCTAAGGAAGAAGTTGTTGATAAAATAATTGGTCTTGAACTTGGAGCAGATGACTATATGACAAAACCTTTTAGTATAAGAGAGGTTATAGCACGTATAAAAGCTAATTTAAGAAAACATGTGTTACCAGAAGAAGATGAAAGTAAAAAATCTTCAAAAAGTAAGATAAAAATAAAAGATATGATAATAGATCCAGAAAGATATATAGCAATTATTGGAAATAAAACTATAGATCTTACTATTAAAGAATTCGAACTTTTAAAAATGTTATCTTCAGCACCAAACCAAGTATTTACAAGAGAACAAATATTACGTGGAGTATGGGGATATGATTTTTATGGAGATGCCAGAACAGTTGATGTTACAGTTAGGCGTTTAAGAGAAAAAATCGAAAAGAATTCTGCAGATCCACAATATGTACAAACAAAAAGAGGAATGGGCTATTATGTTTCTAATTAATTATTGGAGATAAAATATGAAAAATTCTATAAAAAATAGTATAAGTGTTTTAAGTATTAGTATGGTAGTTATAACTTTTATAACTACTATACTTCTATTTGTAACAAAAGTCATTAATAAAGATAATATCTTTAGTCTTACAACACTTGTTGTATTACTAGCTTTAATATTTATTACATATATTTTTTCAATTATTATTTCAAAATATATTACGACACCATTAAAGAAAATAGAGCGATCAATGAGAGCTGTTGCAGATGGAAAGATTATAAATACTAAACATTTAAATGAATATAAAAATTATGCTGAAATTGTTGATGTTATACATTCATTTTCACTTATGATGAAATTAATTAAAAAAAATACTTTTGATCTTAATAGTCAACAGTCAAAAACTGATATAATCTTAGAGCATATGGCAGATGGTGTTATTGCTTTTTCTACTACACAACAAGTTGTCCATGTTAATAAATCTGCAATGCGACTTCTTGGAATTTCTCTTGAGGATGATACATTTGATAAAATATCGGAAAAACTAAAAATTAAATTACCTTTTGATAAGATTATGTATTTACCAAATTATAAAACAATTGAAACAAAGGTAGATGTAAATGATAATACTTTAAATATCGTTTTTGTTCCGTTTTTTAGTGATAGATTAACTCCTATGGGGGTTATAATGGTTGTAAGAAATATTACTGAAAATGTTAGACTTGATAATTTAAGAAAAGAATTTGTTGCAAATGTATCACACGAATTAAAAACACCTCTTACATCTATTAGAGGATATTCAGAGACAATTATGAATGAAGATCTTACATATCAAGAAATAGTAAGATTTGCAAAAGTTATTAATCAAGAAGCAAATAGAATGAATAGATTAGTAGTTGATTTACTTCAATTATCTAGACTTGATGATAAAAAAGTAAAATGGAATAAAGTTATGTTCTCGCTAGAAGATCTTTCTAAATTAATATGTGAAAAAATGCAATATGTTGCTTCTCAAAAACATCATAGACTTGAATGTGAAGCTATTGAAAAAATTCCAAATGTATATGCAGATAAAGATGCTATAGAACAAGTTCTTATAAATATCATCAGTAATAGTATAAAATATACACCAGATGGTGGAATTATAAAAGTTTATTTAGGATATGTTGGAGATAGAGCGGTTGTAAAAGTAATTGATAATGGTATTGGAATACCTGAAAAAGATTTAGAAAGAATATTTGAAAGATTTTATAGAGTGGATAAAGCAAGATCTAGAAAAATGGGTGGAACTGGTCTTGGACTTTCAATTGTAAAAGAAATGTTAGATGGTAATGATGGAACAATAGATATAAAAAGTGTTGTTAATAAAGGTACAGAAGTTACTATTTCATTACCAACGAAGAAAAAATAAATAAAGAATGTAGGGAGGAAAATGAGATACATAGATACGCATGCACATTATAATGATAATGCATTTGATTTAAATAGAGATGAAATAATTAATAGTTGTTTTAATAGTAATATTGATTTTATTGTAAATGTTGGAGCAGATAAAAAATCTTCTATTGAAAGTATAGAACTTTCAAATAAATATGATAAAATATATAATGTTATTGGAGTCCATCCACATGATGTTTTAAATAGTACTGCACAAGATATTTACGATATATACGAAAATTATGATGTAAGAAAAACAAGAGGTATAGGTGAAATAGGATTAGATTATGCTTTTGTAAAAGATAACAAAGATTTACAAAAAAATCTTTTTATAGAACAAATAAAGCTTGCAAATACTTTAAAACTTCCAATTATAATACATTCTCGTGATGCATATAAAGACACATATGATATTGTAAAAGAAAATATCGCAGAGTATGGAGTTTTATTTCATTGTTTTCATCCGACTGATGAATTAGTAAGACTTGTATTAGATAGGAATTATATGGTAGCTTTTGGTGGAAATATTACATATAAAAGAAGTAAATCTTTTTATGAGCTTGTAAAAAAAATACCTGCAGAAAATATTATGATTGAAACTGATAGTCCATATTTACCACCTGAACCATATAGAGGAACAACAAATTCATCTTTAAATCTTCCTATTATACTAAAAAAATTAGCAGAAATAAAACAAATAGATGAAGAAGAATTGTCTAAAATAGTCTATGATAATTCAGTTAAATTTTTTAAATTAAAATAAACTCTACATAAAGTAGAGTTTTATTTATCGAAATTTTGTTGAATTGCCTTGACAACATTTGATAAAACGGCAAGTTGTTTATCTGTATAATAAATATCACCAGGTTCAAATAAAACGTTATCCAAAGAATCTGCAAATAAATAATCTAGACTAATTTTAAGTAGATTAGATAATTCTATAAGTTTTTTTAAACTTGGAAGTTTGTTACCACGTTCTATATCACCAAGGAAATTTTGTGATATATTAAGCTTTTCTGCAAGTTCAAATTGTGTTAGTCCTAGTTTATTTCTGGCATCTTTTATTTTTATACCAAAAGACTTTTTGTTAATGGTAAGTTCTTCTTTTGGATTGTGTTTGTTCATAAATACCACCACCTTTATATAATATACACTATAATAAGTATTTTATAAACAATTAGCGCGTGTTTATTTAAACACTTACAGTATATTATAAAAGTGATGATACTAAAAGTTCTCGTTAATAGTTTTAATAATATTTTTCATAATTTTAAGTTGACGATCTGTATAATATATTTCTTCGGGTTCATACATTATATTATCTAAAGAATCGGCAAACATTGTATCTAAACTTAGTTTTAAGCAGTTAGATAGCAAGATTAATTTGTTTAAACTAGGTAATTTAATACCTCTTTCAATATCACCTAAAAAGTTTTGAGATACTCCTATTTTTTCAGCTAGTTGGAATTGAGTATAACCTAACTTCTCTCTAGCTTCTTTAATTCTTTTACCAAATAATTTTTTATTAATAGATTTATTTTCCATCAGCTCATCCTCCATAATAAATAATATACACTAAAATTATAAAAAGTTAAACAATTAGAGTGTAATAAATAAACACTATTAGTGTTTAAAAAGATTACCTTTGTAAATATTTTATTAATATATTGTGTATAAAAAATGAAATAATACTAAATATTATGAAAATTTATTATAAAATTTTTTTCTTTAAAACAAGAAATATATATGTTTAACGGTTTACATATAATGCAATAAATGATATAATATGTATGTATTGTGAGCATTTTTAAGATGCATTGAACAAAAGAGGAGGAAATAGTGTGAGTCTGAAAGCTAAGTATCAATATACTCATTTTATATATCCATTCGTTGTAGATGAAAAGAAATATACTGATTTTATATATAAACTTAATAAAAATCCTAAGTTATGGAAATTAAAAATTCATGATCAAAAAGAAGATGAAACTATGTATAATTTTTTTCTTCCATATATGAGAAAGTTTTTATTTCCTACTTTGTTTTGGAGTAGTGTTAACAAAAAAGAAATAAAACGAATGGGAATTTATACAAAATCTAGTATTTTAAGTAAACTTACTTGTGTTGAATTTGATTATAATTTATCAAATATAAAAACTGGTAAAATGAAAGATAATAATGTAGATACAATAGGATTTGATATAACAAAAATAAAGCTTATATGTTTTATGCCAGGAATTTGTTTTTTAGATATAAGAGCAGAAATCGACGAAAAAGAAGAATATATTGATTTTAATAAGATTTTAGATTTTAATCATACATTTAGAAAACTAACACCAAGAGCAATTAAATCTTTTATAAATGAAAATAAGATAAAAGCTAAAAGTATAGATAAACTTGAAACAATATCTAATTTAATACTATCAATAACAAAGGATTTTGAAGTATCAAGTTTAGAAAAAATATATTATGATAAAATGTTTACATATTCATATACATGTATTGATGGTTGGGAAAAGCCAGAAGATTTTAAAAAAATTAAAAATGAGTTTTTAAAATATCAATATGTAATGAGTAGTAATGATAGTGGAGTATTTAGTAATAATTGTAGTAGACTTAATGATAACATGTATTCTAGATGGGGATATTCAATGTTTGGATTTTCAAGAGAAAGCTTAGTTGTTCTTGTTTCAGATAAAGAAAAATATAATATTACTAGATTACCTTATGTTTTTGAAAATACATATATGTATATGTTTTTACTTGCTTTTTATCAAAGAATAAGACTTTTGAATTTCTCACAAGATTTAATGGAAAATAATAGATCTATGGTAAAAAAATTAAATAAGGAACTTACTAATTTTACCCATTTTAGCTGGTTTAGTCAAATAACTAATTCTGAGCATGGAATGGATATATGGAAGTGTTTACAAAACTCGTTTGAATTAGAATTATTGTATGAAGAAGTACATAAAGAATATGCAGAATATTATGAATTTGTTGCAACACAAGTACAAGGAAGAATAAATTCTTTACTTATTTTAATATATATAGTAAGTGTTATATTCTCAGGATTACAGATACTTACTAATATGTTTGATTTGAAAGACATGGAGAATTTTGTGATAATTACAATGGTTGCAACTATATTAATTTATCCAATATATTCAATAATTAGATATATAAAGAGTAAATATGAGGTAAGATCGTTTTATATAAAACATTTTGGAAAATAAGAAAAGGAGTTTTTATGAATATATATGTTGGAACTGATATAATAGAAGTTAAAAGAATACAAGATGCTGTAGAAAATACATCAGGTTTTAAAGAAATAGTATATAGCAAAACTGAAATAGAAAATATTGATAGAATAAAAAATAATATCAAATATCAAAGATATGCTGGAAGATTTGCCGCAAAAGAGGCTATATATAAAGCTATGTCAAAAATTTTAACATTAAATAATTTAAGTATTAGTTTTGGAGATGTTGAAATAATAAATGATATAAACTTAAAAAATAGGCCTGTAGTACATTTTTTAAATAAAGATATTAATGATCTAATAGAAAAACTAGACATTCAAATTGATATTAGTATTTCACATATAAATGAAAATGCAACCGCAGTTGCTATAGTAAAACAAAATAAGGAGTGATATAAATGAGTAAAAAGTATTATATAACTACACCAATATATTATCCAAGTAGTAACTTTCACATTGGTCATTGCTATTGTACTGTACTTGCAGATATTATAGCAAGATATAAAAGACTAAGAGGTTATGATGTGTTTTTTATGACTGGAACAGATGAACATGGTCAAAAAATTGAAAGAAAGGCAAAAGAAGCAAATTTAACACCTAAAGAATATGTTGATAGAATTGTTGAGGATACAAAAGATTTATGGAATAGACTTGGAATTAAATATGATAAGTATATAAGGACAACAGATAAAGAACATATTGAATGTGTGAAGAAAATATTTGAAATATTATATAAAAAAGGGGATATATATAAAGCAGAATATGAAGGCCTATATTGTACACCTTGTGAATCATTTTGGACAGAATCACAACTTGTAGATGGAAAATGTCCAGATTGTCATCGTGATGTTGAATTGGTAAAAGAGGAAAGCTACTTTTTTAGATTGTCTAAATATCAAGATAGATTACTAAAATATTATGAAGAACATCCGGAATTTTTAGAGCCATTATCTAGAAAACATGAACTTATAAATAATTTCTTTAATAAAGGCTTAAGTGATATATGTGTTTCACGAACAACTATTGATTGGGGAATAGAAGTACCTTTTGATAAAAAACATACTATATATGTTTGGATTGATGCACTCGCAAATTATATTTCTGGACTTGGATATTTATCTGATAATGATGAATTTATGAAAAAATACTGGCCTGCTGATTTACATTTGGTGGGAAAAGAAATATTTAGATTTCATGCTATGATATGGCCTGCACTTTTAATGGCTCTTGATCTACCATTACCAAAAAAAATATATGGTCATGGTTGGTTAGTAGTAGATGGAGCAAAAATATCAAAATCATTTGGAAATTACAAAGATCCAAGAATATATATTAAAGAAACATCAGTTGATACTGTAAGATATTATTTAGCAAAAGAAGTTGTTTTTGGTCAAGATGGAAATTTCTCAGAAGAATTATTTATTCAAAAATCAAATGCTGATTTATCAAATGATTTAGGAAATTTGGTCAGTCGTGTAACGGCGATGGTTGAAAAATATAACTCTGGAGTAATAAAAAATTCAGATGAGGAAGAAGATTATGATAATGATTTAATAAATTTAGCTTGTAAAACAGCCAAAATAGTAGAAGAAAAAATGGACGATTTGAAAATTAATGAAGCAGTATCTAGTATTATGGCACTTGTTTCTAAAGCAAATAAATATATTGATTTATCAACACCATGGATTTTAGCAAAAGACAAAAATAAACAAAAAAGACTTGATAAAGTATTATATAATTTGGTAGAATGTATAAGGATAGTATCAATTTTGTTACAACCAGTTATGGTAGAAGTGCCACAAAAAATATTTGAACAAATTGGTATTAAAGATGAAAATTTAAAAAGTTGGGATAGTGCTAAAGAATTTGGTTTATTAAAAGTTGGAACAAAAGTTACTAAAGCAGCAAATTTATTCCCAAGAGTAGAAGTAAAAAAGGAGATAAATAATATGCAAGAAGAAAATAAAAAAGTAGAAGAAAAACAAGAAAATGAAGAAAAACAAGAAACTAAAGTAAATGAAAAAGGTTATATAACTATTGATGAACTTGGAAAAGTAGATTTAAGAGTTGCTCAAATAATTAATATTGAAAGAGTGGAAAAAGCAGATAAATTGTATAAATTAACTATTGATCTTGGAAATGAAACACGTACAATAGTATCTGGTTTAGTACCTTTTTATAAAGAAGAAGAACTTTTAAATAAACAAATAGTAGTTGTTGCAAACTTAAAACCAGCTAAATTAAGAGGTATTATGTCAGAAGGAATGTTACTTGCTGCAGGTGAAACTGATGTAGTTAAATTATTAGTTTTAGATAATAATAATGGAAAAATTGAAAATGGTACAAAAATACATTAAACTTTTATATAAATTTTAAAAATTATAAGAGGGGTGAATTTAATGAGATATAATGATGACTGGGAATATATACTTGCAGATGAAAGTAGAGAGCAAGATCCAGTATCAAAAGCTCAAAGAACAGTAAGTGAACTTTTAGAATGGGCTATTTGTTTTCTTATAGCGTATATTTTGTACTTATTTATAAATTACTTTGTTGGAACAATATCTGGTGTTAGACAAAAATCTATGTACCCAACAGTAGTTCAAGGAGAAGAAGTAGTAATACAAAGACCAACAATATTTAAAAAGGATCTAAACTATGGTGATATTATTACTTTTGAAGCACCAAATGAGAGTCTATATACAGATTATGATAACTTTGAAAAAACAAGTGAGCTTGCTATTTATTCTGAACATACTGGTTTTGATTGGTTCTGTTATAATTTTATGGGAATTGGAAAAACAAACTACATTAAAAGAGTAATTGGACTTCCAGGTGATCATATAGTTATATCTGATGATGGCTATGTATATAGGAATGGTCAAAAATTAGAAGAACCATATTTAAATGATGGTATTACAAATAAAGATGAAAATAAATATGTTGATTTAATAGTACCAGAAGATAGTGTATATGTTTTAGGAGATAATAGACTTGAAAGTAAAGATTCTAGATATTTTGGATGTATACCTGAATCTAAAATAACAGGTTACGTTTTATTTAGAATTTGGCCATTTTCTAGATTTGGTGGTATAGATTAAGGTAGGAGAGAATATTATGTTTGAAAATGTTATTGGACATACAAATCAAAAGCAAATATTAGAAACTATGATAAACAAGAAAAATATCTCTCATGCCTATCTATTTTCTGGAAATAAAGGAATAGGCAAATGTACACTTGCAAAAGAATTTGCAAAAAAAATACTAAATGTAGATAATTTGCAAGCTTGTCCAGATTTTAAATATATATCAAAACGAGAAGATAAAAAAGATATTATTGTAGAACAAATTAGAAAAGATATAATTGATAATGTGTATCAAGCACCAGCAGCTTGTGAAAAGAAAGTATATATAATAGATGATGCAGAAACATTAAATACTGCAGCTCAAAACGCTTTACTTAAGACTTTAGAAGAGCCACCAAATTACATAGTCATTATATTAATCTCATCTAATATAAGCGGATTTTTATCTACAATCATATCAAGAGTAAATAACATTTCTTTTGATGGTATAACTAAAGAGGAGTTAAATAGTTATATTATAAATAAATTTAATATTACATTAGATGATGATATATTAAGTTATATAGATGGTTCAATAGGTACAGCTATATATATAATAACAAATAAATTGCATGATAAATTTTTGAAAATAAAAGAGATATATAATATATTAAAAACAAAAGACTTTGTAAAAGTAGAATCTATGTTAGAAAATGTTAATTTTACAGAAGATAATATGTTGGATTATTTAGAATTTTTGCTTTTTAATGATTACTATTACAATTGTGTAAAGTACGTAGAAAGAGCTAAAAAAAGACTTAAATCAAATGGAAATTATGATATAGTTATAGATACAATGCTTTTAAAAATAATAGACTCTATGTAGAAAGGAGGAATAATGAAACAAATATTAGGTATAAGATTTAAAAATATAAATACTCTTTGTTATTATAAAAACAACGATGAAAAAATAGAAGTAAATGATCAAGTCGTAGCAGAAACAGATAAAGGTTTAGAAGTTGGAAGAGTAGTAAAAGTTTTAAATGAAGATGATTTTAAAAAAGAAGAAAAAGAAAAAATAAAAGATATTTTAAGAAAAGTTACAAAAGAAGATTTAAATACTTTAAAAGAAAATGATAAAATGGCAAAAGAAGCTTTCCTTTTTTGTAAGGAGAAAATAAAAGAATTAAATCTTAGTATGAAATTAATACTTGCAGAATATACACTTGATGCTACAAAACTTACTTTTTACTTTGTATCAGAAGAAAGAGTTGATTTTAGAGAGTTAGTAAAATTACTAGCATCTAAGTATAAAGTTAGAATAGAATTAAGACAAATTGGTCAACGTGATGAAGTAAGAGTTTATCCAAATTTAGGAATGTGTGGAAGAGAAGTTTGTTGTAGAACTTTTTTGCATGAGTTTGAACCAGTAACCATAAAAATGGCAAAAGAACAAGGATTACAAATAAACATGTCAAAATTATCTGGAGCTTGTGGTAAATTAATGTGTTGCTTAAGATATGAAGAAGAAGCATATAAAGAAAACTTAAAGAAATTACCTAAAGTTGGAGAAATGGTAACAGTAAAAGATACAGAAGAAGAAGGTAAAGTAACAGCTCTTGATATATTAAAGTTAAAAGTAAAAGTAAAATTTGGTACAAGCCGTGAAGATGAAAGATTTGAAGTATATGATGTAAATGAGATAAGTTTTAAAGAAAGAAAATAATAATTAAATAATAAATATAATAATATATATATTAGAAATGGGGGAATTAAAATGGCATATAAAATTAATCAAAATTGCATATCTTGTGGAGCATGTGAACTTGCTTGCCCTGTAAATGCAATATCAATGGGTGAAGATAGATATGTAATAGATAAAGAAAAATGTATATCATGTGGTACATGTGCTTCTGTTTGCCCAATGGGTGCACCAGAACCAGATGATGAATAATAAAACTAGTCTTGAAAAAAAGTCTACTTTATGTTATACTTATTATGAAAAAATTGATAAATGCTATGAAAAAGAGGAGTAAAATATACTTGGTATTAGAGAGGTAAATTCATGTTTGGCTGAAAGATTTACTTACAAAAGGTATTTGAAGGTAGCTTTGGAGCAGATATACTGAAGTGAAAATGTGTAGGTATGTCCCGTTGCATTCGGTTAATATGTAAATTAAGAGCATATACAATATGTATATGAATTAAGGTGGTAACGCGAATATACAGTCATTCGTCCTTAAGTTTTAAGGATATATGACTGTATTTTTTAAATGTGGTGATGTTTATGTTAAAAGAAGTAGAAATTGTTATAGCACTATTTATAGTATTAATATCAATAGCATTAATTTTTAATGCAAGAAAATTTGTTAATTCACGTATGAAATGTGAAGATGAGAATAAAGTCGTATCTGGTATGAAATGGATAGGTTATTGGTTATGTGTTATTGCTTTAGTATATATTTATTATAAACTTAGAATATAAAAAGTAATAATATTAAAAGAAGGGGAGAAAAAATGTTAGATAAAAAGTATAATGCGAGTGAAAAAGAAAAGAAATGGTTAGATTATTGGAAAGAAAATAAAGTATATGAATTTAAAAGAAATGAAAAAGAAGTTTATTCTATAGATACACCACCACCAACAGTTAGTGGAAAAATTCATATAGGACATATATTTTCATATACACAAACAGAAATGTTAGCTAGATATAAAAGACTAAGAGGATATAATATATTTTATCCATTTGGATTTGATGATAATGGACTTCCAAGTGAAAGATTAGTAGAAAAAGAACAAGGAAAAAGAGCTCACGAGATTGGAAGAGAAAACTTTTCAAAATTATGTTATGAAACAACAGATAAATATGAAAAGGATTTCCAAGATTTATTTAGTAGAATGGGTGTAAGCACAGATTGGAATATTCATTATAAAACAGTTAGTCCATCAACAATTAAAATTAGTCAGAAATCATTTTTAGATTTAATAGAAAAAGGTCATTTATATCATAAAGAAAGTCCAGCACTTTGGTGTAATGAATGTTTAACATCTATAGCACAGGCTGAACTTGAAACAAAAACTATAAAAACAACATTTAATTATATTAATTTTACTACAGTAGAAGATAATGAAACATTTACAATTGCAACAACTAGACCAGAGCTTTTACCAGCCATTGTATGTGTATTTGTAAATCCAAATGATGAAAAACATAAACATTTAATAGGAAAAACTGCTCATATACCAGTAATAAATGTAGAAGTTCCAATAATGGGAGATGAAAAAGTAGAATCAGATAAAGGTACAGGTGTTGTTATGTGCTGTACTTTTGGAGATCAGACAGATATAGAATGGTGGAAAAAATATAATTTACCACTAAAATACATATTTACAGAAAATGGAAGGATTATTGACAGTGTACCTATATATGGTGGACTAAAAATTAAAGAGGCAAGAAAAAAAATAATAGAAGATTTACAAAATGGTGGTTATGTAGTTAAAATAGAAGATTTGGAACATGAAGTACAAGTTCATGAAAGATGTTCAAAAGAAGTAGAATATTCAGTTATGAAACAATGGTTTATTGATATTATGAACCATAAAGAAGATTTTATAAGAATAGGAAATGAAATAAAATGGCATCCATCATATATGCATGCAAGATATGATGAATGGGTTAATAATATAGCATGGGATTGGTGTATTTCAAGACAAAGATATTTTGGTGTCCCATTCCCAGTATGGTACTGTAAAGATTGTGGAGAACCGATTTTTGCAAATGTAGAAGATTTACCAGTAAATCCACTTGTAGATAAACCAAGAATAGATAAATGTCCAAAATGTGGATGCACAGAATTTGATCCCGAAACAGATGTTATGGATACTTGGGCTACATCTTCAATTACTCCACTTATAAATATGAGATATGGTGAAGATGAAAATTATGAAGATATTTTAAAACCAATGAGTTTAAGAACAAATGCTAGTGAAATAATAAGAACATGGGATTTTTATACAATTGTTAAGAGTTTTTATCACTTTGGACAAAGACCATGGGATAATGTTATGATTTCTGGATTTGTAATGGCAAATAAAGGTGAAAAAATAAGTAAAAGTAAAGGAAATAGTAAGCATGAACCAATTGATTTAATAAATAATTATTCAGCTGATGTTTTAAGATATTGGGCTGGAACTGGTAGACTTGGTACAGATATAGTATTTAGTGAAGAAACATTACAAAGAGGAAAAAAATTAATAAATAAAATCTGGAATGTCTCAAAATTTATAGAAATGCATTTACAAGATTATGAAGATAAAGACTTCAGTGATTTTGAATATGTCGATAAATGGATTCTTGGACGTTTTAAACAAATGGAAAAAAGTTTTATTGATTATTTAGAAGAATATGAAGTAGGACTTGCATTAAATGTATTAGAAAAATTTTTCTGGGAATTTTGTGATAATTATATAGAAATAGTAAAACATAGATTATATAGACCAGAAGAATTTGGCGATATTCCAAGATATAGTGGACAAAAAACAGTATATATTTTATTATATAAATTATTACAAGATTTTAGTATATATTTCCCATTTTTAACAGAAGAAATATTCCAAGAGTTGTACCATAACAATATATCTATCCATAAAACACAAATAATACCACTTGAATATAACTTTGAAAAAGAAATGGGACTAGGAGATAAATTAATAGAAATTATTAGTCAAGCAAGAGGTGCAAAAACAAATAATAATGTTTCTTTAAAAACTCCAATAAAAAAATTATCTATAGGATTAAGTGAAGATTTAAAAGAAGCTTTAAATATGTCTATAAAAGATTTTAGTGCAACTTTATTTATTGAAAATATAGATGTAAAAGATATAAATAAAGATTATGAAATATATGATATAGAACTTGACTTACAAGATAATGAAAAATAAATTAAAAAGCAGTTTGAATTAAATGTTCAAACTGTTTTTTATGCAAAAAACTACCCTTGTATTTCTACAAGGGTAGCCGAAAAAAAATTATTAAAAGGAAAATTTCAATTTGCAAAACAAATTGACGGTGTAAATTTATACAATTTACATTTAAATTATAGCATATTAAAAAATAAATAGCAATACCTATTTAGTACAAAATTAAAAAATATTTAAGAAATAGTTACAATTCACAGCCAAATTATGAAAAAATATACTGAAATATAAATGTTATAAAAATTTAACACAAAATATGAATA
>CALWOE010000008.1 GCA_944383035.1 uncultured Clostridia bacterium | reverse complement strand
TTGAACCGCCGTATGCCGAACGGCATGTACGGTGGTGTGAGAGGGAAAAAAATTTAAATTTCCCTACTCGATTTAATATATATTATAACATAGATATATAAAATTAAAAAACATATAAGAAAAGTTAAATAAGTAGAATATAAGTAGTAGTATATATTGTTTTTTGCTAAATTTATGATATAATTATAATGCGAAAAAGTAGGAGCGTTGATATGGCAACAAATACAGTATTTTTTTGTAAAGAATGTGGATATGAAAGTTCAAAATGGTTAGGTAGATGTCCAGGATGTAATAATTGGAATAGTTTTGTTGAAGAAAAAGTAAATAAAAGCAAAACAAAATCATCATCTTCTAATAGATCTTTCTCAAATACCTTTAATGAAAATTCAAAAGTAAAAAAATTAAATGAAATAATAGTAAAAGATACAGTTAGAATAAAAACTGGCTATGAAGAATTAGATAGAGTATTTGGTGGCGGAATAGTAGAAGGATCACTAACACTTATTGGTGGTGAACCAGGTATTGGAAAATCTACATTAATAATGCAAGTATGTAATAATTTAAGTAAACATGGAACAGTACTTTATGTTTCTGGAGAGGAATCAGAAGAACAGGTAAAATTAAGATCAGATAGATTAAAAGTAAATTCTGATAATATATTGTTTTTAAATGAAACAAATCTTGGAGAGATTGAAAATAAAATAGCAAATACAGAACCAAAATTTATAATAATAGATTCAATTCAAACAATGTATGATGAAGATATAACTTCAGTACCAGGTAGTATTTCTCAAGTAAAAGAAGTTACAGCAAGACTTATGTATATTGCTAAAAAAAAGAAAATAACAGTTATAGTAATTGGTCATGTAACCAAAGATGGAGTTATAGCTGGTCCAAGAATCCTAGAGCATATGGTAGATACAGTGTTATATATAGAAGGAGAAAGATATTTTTTACATAGGATTGTAAGAGGCGTGAAAAATAGATTTGGTTCTACAAATGAAATTGGTGTTTTTGAAATGCAGGATATTGGTATGGTTGAAGTAACTAATATGTCAGAAGTATTTTTAAGTGATACAAACACAAATTTACCAGGTACTGCAATTGTTCCAACACTTGAAGGAACTTCTGTAATATTATTAGAGGTTCAAGCTTTAACATCTCATTCGTATTATAACATGCCAAGAAGAGTAGCAAATGGAATTGATATTAATAGATTAAATATGATACTTGCGGTTTTAGAAAAAAGATGTAATATAAATATGGGTGCACAAGATGTATACGTAAATGTTATAGGTGGTATAAAACTAGATGAGCCTGCTTGTGATCTTGCTATTGCACTTTCAATAGTATCTAATTATAAAAATATACCTATTGACAAAAAAACAGTTTTTATAGGTGAAATTGGTCTTACTGGCGAGGTTAGAAGTACAAATAACTTTGAAAAAAGAGTAAGACAAATATCTAAAATGGGGTATAATGTTATATTAAGTAATAAAAAACAAGTTGATAGATTTAAAAATGATGAGAAAAATAGTGATATTAAAGCAAAACTTATAGGAGTAAATACAATAGAAGAAGCTATTATGTATATATTAAAAAAATAAGGAGTGAGTTATTTTGTCACAAGAAGAAATTTTAAATATTTTAAAAATACTTGCACCAGGTACAGCATTAAGGGCTGGTTTAGATAATATTTTAAAAGCTAAAACCGGTGCTTTAATAGTTGTTTCTGAGTCAGAAGATGTAATGAATATTGTAGATGGTGGGTTTAAATTAGAGCAAGATTTTACACCAGCAAGTATTTATGAGCTTGCAAAAATGGATGGAGCTATTATTGTAAGTAAAGATTTGAAAAAAATACTTATGGCAAATGTACAATTAGTTCCAGATCATAAAATAAAAACTTTAGAAACAGGAACAAGACATAGAACTGCTGAACGTGTTGCAAAACAAACAAATGAACTTGTTATATGTATATCTCAAAGAAGAGGTATTATAACTATATTTAAAGGTGACTTTAGATATGTAGTAGATGAAATCTCAGCTGTTGTAATGAGAGCAAATCAAACATTAGAAGCATTAGAAAAATATAAAACTGTGTTTGATAATATGTTAAATTTACTTAGCGAACATGAATTTGATGATATTGTATCTTTAGAAACAGTTGCAAATTCAATTTATAGAAGTGAAATTATAATGAGAATGAAAACAGAAGTATCAAAAAATGTAATTGAGCTTGGTAATGAAGGAAGACTTGTTAATATTCAATTAGAAGAAATAATTGCTAATGTAGAAAATGAAGAAAAATTAATAATTCAAGACTATATGAAATTAAAAAGGAAAACTCCTAAAATTTCTCAAAAAGCAGAAGAAATACTAGCCAATATACGTAAACTTGATAAAAGTGAACTTGTAATTGCAGAGAAAATAATAAAATTACTTGGATATGAAATAACACCAGAGATTTTAGATGTAAATGTATCTCCAAGAGGATTTAGAATATTAAGTAAAGTTCCTAAAATGCCTATGTATGTTATTGAAAAAACAGTCGAAACATTTGGAAATTTACAAAATGTTTGTTCTGCAACAGTAGAAGAATTAGATGATGTAGAGGGTATAGGAGAGATACGTGCAAAAATTATAAATCAATCTTTAAATAGACTACAAGAACAATATATTTTAAAAGGATATAATATATAGTATACATAGATAAATATACAAAAAATTTACATAATATTATTCGATTTTACCTTTACTTTTTAAGCATTTTGTGGTATAATATTAATGTATTAGATAAGTCTTTAAAAGGGAGGTAAGACCATGTTTAATGTAGGTGATAAAGTAGTATACCCAATGCACGGTGCTGGTACAATAGTTTCAATAGAGGAAAAGGAAATGCTAAATGATATAAATAACTATTATATAATTAAAATGCCTGTTGATGGTATGAAATTAATGGTACCAACAAAAAATGCTGATGCAATAGGAGTAAGAGAAATCTCTGATAAAGATATATCAGAGCAAGTATATAAAGTATTGGAAAAACCAAAAGAGCCATATGTACACGATGCAAATTGGAGTAAAAGATATCATTTAAATGTAGAAAAAATAAAATCTGGTGATATTTTAGAAGTAGCAGAAGTAGTAAGAGATTTGTCACATAGACATATGGAAAGAGGGCTTTCAATAGGTGAAAAAAATATGCTTGCCAAAGCTAAAGATATTTTGATTAGTGAAATGGTATTATCACAGGATATGTCTCATGATGTTATAGATAATAAGATAGAAGAAATTATAAAAGAATCATATGAAGCAGGATTAAATACTGAAATGGATTCAAAAGGAATTTTAAATGAAAGTGATGATAATAACGATTCAGGAGATAATGTGATAAGATTAGATTAATATAAATATTTTTATGTAAGTATAATAGGTTTGAATTTCATTTCAAGCCTTTTTTATTTGCTTTTTTAATATAATTGATATATAATATTTTGTATAAATACATATATTAATTTTGGAGGTAATATTTTGAAAATATATAATATAAAAGATTATATTAAAATTTTAAAAGAACATAATTTAATTGTAGATATATATAATAAAAATGATGTAAATGATGCAAATATAGAAAATATATCATATAATTCAAATAAAATAAAAAATAATACACTTTTTATATGTAAAGGTAATAATTTTAAAGTTGAATATTTAAATGATGCAATAACTAAAGGATGTATATGTTATGTATCTGAAATAAAATATAATAATGATACAATGGCAATTATAGTAAATGATATATTAAAAGCTATGAGTGTTATTTGTAATTTGTATTTTTCAAATCCATCATCTTCTTTAAATGTAATAGGAATAACTGGTACAAAAGGAAAAACAACAACAGCATATTATATAAAATCAATACTAGATGAATATGCAAAAGTAAATAATCAAAAAGATACAGCAATAATATCTTCAATAGATACTTATGATGGTGTATCTACATATACTTCATCTCTTACAACACCACTTCCATTAGAACTTGAAAATGTATTTTTTAATTCAGTTTTTAGTAAAGTAAAAAATGTAGTTATGGAAGTATCATCACAAGCTTTAAAGTATCATAGAGTTTATAGTACAAATTTTAATATTGGTATTTTTTTAAATATATCAGAAGATCATATAAGTAACGTAGAACATAAAGATTTTGATGATTATTTTAATTCAAAACTAAAAATATTTGAAAAATCAAATATAGGAATAGTAAATTTAGATTCAAACTTTAGTGATAAAATATATAAAAAAGCAAAAGAGAATTGTAGCAGGGTCTACACTTATTCTTTAAAAAATAAGACTGCAGATGTTTATGCTTATGATATAAAAAAAGATCATTTAAATACAATTTTTAAAGTTCATACAAAAAATTTTGATAAAGAAATAATTCTTAGTATGCCAGGATTATTTAATGTTGAAAATGCTATTTGTGCAATACTTGTAGCAGATATTATGAATATTCCATACGAGTGTATATATAATGGTTTAAAAGTAGCAAAAGCAAGCGGAAGAATGGAAGTATATTCAACATCTGATAGAAAAGTTGTTACTATTATTGATTATGCACATAATAAATTAAGTTTTAGTAAAGTTTTTGAAACAGCACAAAAAGAATATAAAAATAGAAAAATAATTTGTGTATTTGGCTCTGTTGGAAGTAAGGCAGTACAAAGAAGAAAAGATTTAGGAAATATAGCTGGAAGAAATTCAGATTATATATTTTTAACAGCAGATGATCCAGGATACGAAAAAGTATTAGATATATGTGATGAAATAGCAAAATATGTAAAAAATTATACGGATAATTATGAAATAATAGAAGATAGAGAAGAAGCAGTAAAAAAAGCATTTAAAATGGCTTTTGATATGAATGATGATAGTATAATTTTATTACTTGGAAAAGGAAGAGAGAAAACTCAAAAAGCAGGAAATAAAATATTAGAATATAAAAGTGATGTAGAAACTGCAAAAGAAATGATACAAAAATATAATAAAGTTAGAGCTTAGCTTTAGCTTTATTTTTTTCTTGATTTATTGTATAAGTAATGGTATAATATATATGTTACATAAAAATTGTGACATAAGTTTAATAAATTGTCAGTTTTTTATTTAAAATTATTAATGATTTAGGAGGAGTTTTTATGAAAAACAAAAAGAAAATAAAAAAGAAAAACAATAGTACAAACACAATTGTTGTTGTACCAATTTTAATTCCTATTATATTAGTTTCAAAAATTTTAGAAAGAAAAAATAAAAAGTAATATTTGTGACATTCAAGGTGAAAATATGAACAACAAAGAACATAAGTATTCAATGATCCTTTTAATTGGTATAGGATTACTCATTTTTTCTATTTTAGATAATGAAGCAATAAACAAAACTTGTTTTGTTTTATCAATATTTTTAATAGAAGTTTCATTATTTAAGTTAAAATGCTATTTTGAATTTATTTGTATGACTATTATTTTTATTATTTTATTTTTAGGTTTATGTTTATAAAGGTATGAGATTTTATTTCATACCTTTTTTCTTTTGATAAATTTTATTATATATGATATAAAAGATTTATAGGAGGAATAAAAAATGAATAATATTTTAGTTATATATTATAGTTTCTCAGGAAATAGTAAAAAAATTGCTGACTATGTACAAAAAAATTAAATGCTGATATTTTAGAGCTAAAGCCAAAAGTTCCATTTTCAAGTGATTATGATGAAGTTGTAGAAGAGTGGCAAAATAATGATATTAAAAGAGATGTTGAAATAGAAAATATTGATAAAGATTTAAATCAATACAATAAAATAGTTTTAATCACTGGTACATGGTGGTACTCAATAACACCTGTTATGAAAAGATTTCTAAAAGATTATGATCTATCAGGAAAAGATGTTATTGTTGCAAGTTCAAATGCTGGATGGATAGGACATTCTCTTAAAGATTATGAAACTTTACTTAAAAATTCAAATATAAAAGGAGAACTTGATTTGTTATTTTCAGCAAATTCTAATGAAAGAGATAAACTTTTAATTCCAATGGAAAAAATTGATGAATGGATAAATAAACTATAATATAATTTTCTTATTTAAAAATATTGAAAAAAATTATAAATATATAGTATAATAAAAATGTGTATTAAACAGTATATGTGTTTTATTGTACTATATATTTTTTAAGAGGGGATTTATATGAAAGATAGTAATCAAAAATCTAAAAAAAATTTAATTATTGTTGTTTCTTTGATAGTTATAATTGTAGTTTGTATATTAATCTTTTTGTTTTATAAAGCATCTACAAATGAAACAGATATAAAAAATGTAACTAATGATATAGATATGACAAATACAGAAAATGTAAAATTAGAAAATGATAAAAAGATAAATATATCAGATAAAATGAAAGAAGAAGTATTATATGAAGAATTATCAATAAATATGGAAGAATTATCATCAGATGCAAATGAAACAAAAATAAAATTAAAAGTTAAAAATTTATCTGATGAGATGTATATTGGAAAAGAAATTAATATAGTATTTTATACAGAATCTGGTAATGAATATGGTAGTATAAATAGTTATATATCAGATTTAGAACCAAATGAGGAAAAAGAAGTTGAAGTTACAACTACTTTAGATGTTGCAAATGCATATTCTTTTAGTGTTAAGTAAACATTGTAAAATAAAATTAATTTAATAAAAAATAATAGCAAAAAAATCTTGAAATTAAATGTTTCAAGATTTTTTATTATATTAGATGATATATATTGCATATAATATATATATATATATAAGTTTAATAATAATCATACAAAATGTATTAAATATATTTGACTTTTAGCTAAAAATGTTATAAAATTATATCAAATGATATAAAAAGGAGGTATTTTATATGTTTACATATATTAAGGCTAAGAATTTTAAATCATTAAAAAATATAGAGTTAAATTTGAAAAAGACAAAGAAAAAAACAAACGATTTTATTGCTATATATGGTGAAAATGGAAGTGGAAAAACAAATTTAGTTGAATTATTTAAATTTTTACAACAAGTAACTATATCAAGAGCTTTTGATGTAACTTGGAATACTTTACCAAAAGAATTTTTTCAATTAAAAAATAAAATGATAGATAATGTGCCAATAGATTTTAAACCAATATGGCAATTAACTTTAAATTTAGAAGAGTATAGAATGTTAAATGAAAAAGAAGATACAGAAATAGAGTATGGAATAAAGATTGGCGATAAAGAAGGATTTTATTATATAAGATTTAATAAAGAAATTGTAGAAGAAAAGTTATATTTTTTTGTAAATAAACAAAATGGTTATTATTTTAAATTATTAAAATCAGGGAAAAATATTGTAAAAGAATTAAATAATAATATATTTGTTAATGAAAAATATAATATAGAATTAGAAGAAAATATTGAGAAATATTGGGGAAAATATTCATTTTTATCTTTACTTAATTTTGAATTAAAAGATAAAAATGAAGAATATATTAATAGTAATATATCATATAAATTATTTAATATTATTGATAAATTAATATCTATGACCGTACATGTTAATAAATGGTTTTTTAAATTTCTTCCGGATAACTATATGAAAAAAAGTTTATTATTAGATTTAAAATCTGGAATTGTCTCTAAGGATAAAATAAAAGAAATAAAAAAATATGAAACAGTATTAAATATATTTTTTACTCAAGCATATGCAGATATAAAAAGTGTTAAGTATATAATTGAAGAAAAAGAATTAGATAAAATTTATTATAAACTATTTTTCAATAAAATAATAGGTGGTAATTTAAAATCCATACCGATAGAATTTGAATCAGAAGGTACAAAAAGAATAATTGAGGAATTTGATACTTTAATTGGTGCAATAATGGGTGAGACTGTTATTATAGATGAAATAGATAATGGAATACATGATTTATTAATGAAAAATATTATATTATCCATAAAAGATGAAATAACTGGTCAGTTAATAATAACAACACATAATACCTTATTATTAGAAATTTTACCTAAAGAGTGTATTTATATTTTATCAACAGATTTTAAAGGAAACAAAAATATACATACAATTAAAGAATATGGGATTAAAATACAAAAAAATCATAATATTCGTGATTTATATTTCAAAGGTGTTTTTGGAGGAATACCTAATACAACATATGTAGATTTTGAAGAGATTAAATATGTTCTAGAAGAGTATAAAAAAGGAGAAGAAATAGTTGGAAAAGAGACTTAACTACTGTAAAGGAGTAGTTATCGCACATGGTAAAAGTGAACTTTTACTAGCAGAACATATAAAAAGTAATCTACATTTGCCAATAGAAATATATTCATTAAAAAATGGGAAAATTAGTATACAAATTGATAGTATAATGAATATATTAAATAATAACATATTTAAAAACAAGACTTTGTTAAAAAAGAATTATATTATAGAAGAAGAAAAAAGTAAGTTAAAAAATTTTTTCATTATGCCAATAATGGATTTAGATGATACTACACAAGATAATATAGAAAAATACAAATCTGGTGAAATGTTTAAAAAACATTGGTTAAGTCAATACATAATCCCAATATGGAATGAAATAAATTTAGATTATGTATTATATGATTTAAAATTAATAAGTAAAATTCCAAATAATAGAGAAAAAGGAAAAATATATGAAGAAATTTTTCCAGTCAATAGAGGAGAGACGGATTTAGATCAAGTAAAGAAATTATTGGAACTTTTTGAAAAATCCAAAAAAACAAATATGAATATTTTTATTAAGAAATGTATAGATAGCTTGTAATAAAAAAACAACAAACTATAAGAGCAATTTATAGTTTGTTGTTTTTTTTATTCTTTAGAAAATTCTAAACTTTTTTTAGCATATTTTTTTAGTTTTTCTTGAACTAAATAGTTTATAGTATTTTCTTTGTAATTACCATTCTCATCCATTTCACCAGCTTCAACACCAGTTAAAAGTTCAATACCTTCATCAACAGTAGAAATAGGGTAGATATGGAAATCACCATTTTCAATTGCTTCTAATACTTCATCACTAAGTGTTAGATTTTTTACGTTTTGTATAGGAATGATAACTCCATTTTCTTTATTTAATCCTTTTATTTTACATACTTTAAAGAATCCTTCAATTTTTTCACTAACACCACCAATAGGTTGTATTTCTCCTTTTTGATTTACTGAACCAGTAACAGCCAAATTTTGTTTAATTGGAACTGATGCAAGAGAAGATAAGATAGCATATAATTCTGTAGATGAAGCGCTATCACCATCAACGCCATTGTATAGTTGTTCAAAACAAATACTTGCAGTAAGTGATAAAGGAATATCTTGTGCATATTTTTCACCAATATATGCAGATAGAATATATACACCTTTTGAATGTGTTGTTCCACTCATTGAAACTTCACGTTCAATATTTACAACACCATTTTTACCTATAAATGTATTTGCAGTTATTCTTACTGGATGACCAAATGTTGCATCTCCAGTTGCAATTACTGTTAGACCGTTAATTTGACCAATTTTTTTACCATCAGTTGAGATTATAATATCTCCTCTTGAGATCATATTGTTTAGATGATCACTGTATTTAGAAAATCTTACAATTTTTGTTTCAAGTGCTTTTTTAACTTCTTTTTCAGTTATTACTTTTTTTCTACTTGATTTAGCAACAAAATTTGATTCAATACATAAATCAGTTATATCTTGCATTATAGCAGTAAGTTTATTTCTATCATTTGCACATCTAGAACTATATTCTATTATTTCTTTTACACCAGATGGATCAAAGGCAAGTAAATCATGTTTTTTACAAATATATGCAATAAATCTTATAAGTTTTTCTGTATTTTCTTTATTTCTTACATAATATTCATCAAAGTCAGCTTTTACTTTAAATAATTTTTTGAAATCTACATCAGATGCACATAGTTTTTGATAATGTAATTCAGATCCTATTAAAATTACTTGAACATCAATTGGAATAGCTTCTGGTTTTAAACTTGCAATAGTAACTGGTTGAGATATATCTCTGGAGCTATCTATTGATAATTCTTGATTTCTAATTGTTCTTTTAAATGCTTCCCAAGTAGGAGCACTACTTAATAAATCACGTATGTTTATAATTAGATAACCACCATTTGCTTTGTGGAATAGTCCTGGTTTTAACATCATATAATTTGTTTTAACACCAGTATTATTTGTTTCAAATTCAAGTTTACCAAAAAGATCAAAGTAATTTGGATTTTTGCATACTACAACAGGAGCATGGAATAATCTATCATTATCAACAAGTAGATTTACTCTATAATTATCATATGGCTTAGCTTGATTTTTTAACATTTGCATTTGCATATATGAATTTGGACTTTGAAGTTTATCATTTTGCATTTTTTGTTTTTTTAGGTTTTGTTCATATTGCTTGAAAAATTCAACATTTTTTACAACATCACTTTGTACAGAATACAAGAAGTTTTGAATTTTTAAATTTTTCTTGTATTTTATTTTAAGATCACTCATACATTGTGTTACTGCAAATGTAGTTAAATTTTCTTCCCATTGTGCAATTACTTGTTCAGACTTTTTATCTATTGAGTCTAGTTCTTTTAAAAGTTGCATTGTTTGTTCTTGGATTTTTGGACTTTTATCCTCAAAGTATTTTTTAGTTTTATCATCTAGTAAATTAAAATCTTTTTCATTTAATATAACACCATTATGAACAGGAGAGAAGTATATACCATTTTCAGTATTTCTAACTTTAAATCCTTGTTCAAAAGTTGATTTATCAAATTCTTTAATTAGTTTTTCTTTTGTCATATGATATCTATCTAATATAGTTTTCTTTTCTTTTTCATACATATCGCCACTTAAATCTTTAGAAAGTCTTGCTAAAAGTTTTGTTATAAATCTATTCATATCTTGCTTAAATTCAGAGCCCATACCAGCTTCTAAAGAAATTGCTATAGGTTGATTTGGATTTTCAAAGTTATATACATAACAATAATCATTAGGTACAGGTCTTGTACTACTTAATTTATTTACAATAGATAGAGCATAAGATGTTTTTCCAATACCAATTTGACCTGCTACGTATAAATTAAATCCTTTTTGTGGAATTTGCATAGCAGTACTTATAGCATTTAAAGCTCTTTCTTGACCAATTATTCCATTAAATGGCTCTAATTTTGATGTGTCTTTAAAATCAAAAAGTTCTTCTTTAAAATTACTTTTTAAATCACTTGGTTTTAATTCTTTTATTTTTTTCATCAGTTAATCAATCTCCTTTTATTCCTTTGTAATAAATTATGATTACATATTTCATAAATATTGTATTATAAATAAAAACATTATTCAACTGTTTTTAAAAAAAGTAACAAAAATATAATATATAAAATAATAATATAAAATAAAAAATAACACCTAAATTTACTTTAAGTGTTATAAATCTTTTTTCATTATAAAAGCATCTTCTAAATTGTCTTTATAATATTTTTTTCTAATATTTATTATTTCAAATCCATATTTTCTATATAAATTTTGTGCTTTAATATTTGATGTTCTAACTTCAAGAAAAATACTTACAACATTTTTCTTTTTTGCAAGATTAAATAAAAAGTCAAGTAGGTAAGATGCAATATGCATTCTTTGATATTCTTTTTTTACTACTATACTTTCAAGATCCATATTGTCAATTACTATACTTGATGCAATATATCCTACTATTTCTTTATCTAATATTGCAACAAAATAGCAAGAATGTTCATCTTTTATATCATTTAAAATACTTTCTTTTGATAATATATTTATATTTTGATCTGTTTCAATATCTTTTACTTTATCAATATTATTTATACTCATAGGTATAATTTTTATATCATTTAAGTTCATTTTTTAATCTTTCTGCTTGAGATTTACGTGCATAATATCCATTTAAAGTATATGCATCAAAAATATATTTATCTTTATTTAAAAGATCTTCATATAATGTGATTAGCATAGATGGTTTTGGATAAAGTAAAAGTCTATCTTTAATATATGTATCAAAATCTGATGTATCAGTTATATATTTTAAATTACTTATTTTATTTTCTTTTGCAAAATTTTCAATATCTTCTTTTGCTAAATCAATGTAATCATTATTTATTTCTTTAATTTTTTCAATATTTATTTTTTTATTTAAAGTTTTAATTTCATATATTCCATAATATGCCCTATCATTTTTTGCATTTATTATAGGGACAATATATTGGGGAGTATCAGTATTTAAAGACTTATACATAGAATATGCCATTAAATCTGTTGATGGTACACAAAATATTTTCTTTTCCTTTACTTGTGCAAAAGCTTTAATAGTTGCAAGACCAATTCTGATACCAGTAAAAGAACCAGGTCCATTTATTGCAAAAAACATATCAATATCATCAAGTGTAATGTTTTTTTTAGTTAAAACATCATCTATTAAAGGTAATAGCTTTTCAGAATGAGTAATATTGTTTTCAATATTTTTTTCAATTACTTCATCTTTATATTTTAAAAATACGCAAGCATTTCTTGTTGTAGTATCGATAGCTAGTATATTCATTTTGACCTCCTTTTTATTTCATATAAATATGAAAATATCTAGTATTTTCATTTTTATCATCTTTTGTTATATCCAAATATATAGTTTTTCGTGGAAGTAAATTTTTTATAATATTACCCCATTCAATAACACATATACCATTTTGGAAATAATCAAGACCAATATCAGCTTCAAATTCATCTTCGCTTTTTATTCTATATACATCAAAATGATAAATTATATCATCAGTATTTTTACTGTTATATTCATTTACAATGGTAAAAGTTGGACTTGATACTTGATCTTTTATACCAAAAAAGTCACAAAAGCCATTCATAAAAACTGTTTTTCCACTCCCAAGTTCTCCGTTTAAAACAAAAACAGATCCTTTTTTTGCTAGTTTTGCAAATAGGAAACCAAGAAGTATTGTATCATTTTTTTCATAGGATATATATTTTATATCAAATTTATTCATGATGTCTATAGTTTCAAGCTTTTCTTTTATAGAATTTTTATCAAATGAATCCATATAATCACCAAATAAATTATATCAAAATATACAAAAAATATCAATATTATCTATTTTTTGCAAAAGATATATTTAAGATAAGTATAAATTTGACTAATTATTTCATAAATGTTAAAATTTATTTTAGAGTTATAATTTAAAATTGTAATTAAAAGTACTTGAAAAAAGTAATTAAAATATGTAAAATATATGGTAAGGTGGTTAATATATGAAAATTCATAATAATGCAAAAAGTGGTGTAACATTTGTAATTTTAGTACTTACAATAGTAGTAGCTTTAATTTTGCTAAGTGTTACAGTTGTATCTATTTCAAGATCAATTGATAGTGCACTTATAACTTCTTTTGCACAAGATGTATCAAAAATACAAGAAGCAACAGAAAAATATTATTTACAACATGATGAATTTCCGATCTTGAGTGGAACAGATGTAATGTCTGAGCAGCAAGTATTAGATATGTTAGATGATGAAACAAAGAAGAATATGTTAAAAACAGAAATGATAGCAAATGGTGATAATAGCCAAAATACTAATCTTGGAAGTTTTTATAAAATAAATTTAAGTGAGCTTGGTGTAGAAAAAACAACAAGAGGTATACTTGCTAATGATGATGACACAGATGTATACGTTGTATCATATCCATCAATGAATGTATATTACGTAAAAGGAATAAAAGCAAGAGGAGATTATTTTTTCTCACTTACATCTAAAATATCAGGACTTACAAATGTAAGCGCAAATGAAAATGTTTCCGTTGAAGAATTACAATCATCAGGAATTGTTGTTAAAAAGAAAACTAAAAACTGGACAAATAAAATGGGGATAACTCTTGATGTGAATATGGCAAGTGGTGAAACTTTATACATGTCTGTTGCTGGTGGAGAGTTAAGACAAATTACAACAAAGGTTGGAGCAAATTCATTTTATTTCGATAGTCTAACAGATATAATAGATGGAAAAGCAAATATTAAAGTACCAGATCTTACTAAAAAAGAAGATGAAGATTTTAGAACAATAGTATTACAACTACAAAAAACAATAGATATTATAAAGAAAAAGGGCGATGAAGAAATAGGAAGAGTAAAAATAGATCTTTCAAATTATGATACAATTGCCCCTATAAAAAGTACAGAAACATCACTTGTATCTGGTGAAAATGAAAATATAATTACATTTAAAGTATCAGATACAGTATGTGGTATAAAAGATGTAAGATATGAATATTTAGCTAAATTTAATGAAAATGCTGAAAGAGTTCAGTATTATGAAGGTGTAGATAGTTATGACTTATCATATATGAAAACAAGAGGTAAAAAAGCGGATGTAACAGAGACAGGAGAAGTAAGTTTGTCACTTCCAAAAAATATAGAAGGGGTATATATAGTTGTATTTGATAAAGCTGGTAATGGAATTGGAATAACTCAAACTATGTATAGAGGAATGTATATAGATTGTAAAGTAAATAGTATAACAAATACTAATGCAGATTTTACAATTTTGTTAAATAGCTTAAATGGAACAAGTACAGTACAAACAGAATTAAGTGTTGATGGAGGAAAAACTTACAGTAATCCACTTGTATTTAATATAAATACATCAACTCAAATATCTACTTTAAGAGTTAAAGATTATAATAATCTAACAAATGTAAATGGAAATATATATATTAGAGTAACTGCAGAAAATAAAGCTGGGGTAAGAGATGTAAGAGTATTTAATTTATCTGCCACATCTGAACCATATATACCCGATGGATTTACATATTTAGAGGGAACTTTAGATACTGGTTTTGTTATAAAAGATTTAAATAATGGTAATGAGTTTGTTTGGGTTCCGGTAGATGATATTAATGATTTTAAAATGCAAATTGATAACGATCCTTCAGATATATCTATGTATACTAGTGCGGTAACAGAAGAAGAAAGAGCAAGTGTTGAAAAATACGGTGGATTTTATATAGGAAGATATGAAACTGGATTAAATGATGAAGCTACATATTCTTCTACAGTACAAGATGGAACAAATTGGCAAAATGCAACAGCTACAATAAAGAAAAATGTAAGACCATGGAATTATATAACTTATGACAAAGCGTTATCTGTATCACAAGAATTGTATCCAGGGCATAGTAATCTTATGAGTTTATCAAATTATGCTACAACTTTAAACTGGTTACAAAAAACAGAGCAAATAGAAATTTCAGATGTAATTAATGATAGTAGTACATGGGGAAATTATCGAAATAGTCAGTTTACTATAGATGAAAAAGATTATGCTAAGTATACAAGTGATGGTGTAAATTACTCAAATGTGTCAGGACTTAGTAATTATACAAAACCATTAGAAGTTGGGTATTTATTTACTACAGGAGCATCTAATTATACAAATAAAAATAATATTTTTGATTTAGCTGGTAGCTTATCGGAATTTATTATAGAAAGTAATTCTAATAAACAAATATCAATGGGTTCTCATTATGAACAAGTATCAAACTTTGATCATTGTGCTGTTTCAAAATGGCCTAATGATAATGATATAAATACACAAGGTGATAAAATCGGCTTTAGAGTAGTATATTATTTATAATAAAAAATAAAATTGAAGTGATGATTTCACTTCAATTTTTATATAATATATTTACTTTTATGTTGATTTATGGTATAACAATATATGTATTTATAAATATTTAGTTATTATGTTTTAATAATAACAATTACTTTTAATGATTATTTAGGAGGATAAAAAATGGAACGTTATTATTTTTATTGTGATTTTGATTTTGATTTTGACATTTATGCTTTATTAGAAACTATTAAGTCATTTCAAAAATATGATTTTGATACCACAATACTTTTTGATAATTTAAAAAAACAAATTTTCAAAACAGAAAATGAAAAAATTCTTTGCTATTATTACGGTAAAAATAAAGTTGAAATTTGTCCAAAAGGAAATGAAGAATTTGAATTTGTAGATTTAGATTTACTTTTTAAAGAGGATAAGTTTTATTTACCAGAAGATGCTTACTTTGTACTAAAAGTAAATAGAACAGATAATCAATTTAAAATTACTTTAAAAGATATGTCTAGGTGGTTATGGTTAGATGTAAGATATGAAATCTATAAATTTCCATGTAAAAGACATATTAAGTTATTTAACAATTTTTCTAGAGATAAAATATTTGATATTTTATCAAATAATTTAAGGATGATATTTAATTACAAGGTAAGTTATTCCAAAGAGTATGATGTAAGTACTTATTGGAAAAATAAGTTTAAAAATAATTTACTTTTGGATATAATGTATAGGGCTTATGATAAACAAACTTTGATTTATTTTTACAAATTAAAAAATCCAATTCCTATTGTTCCAAATGGAAATATTAGATTTGTTGATTTGGATAAACTTTTGGATGGTATTGAACATAAACCAACGGATAAGTTCTGCTTGCCAGAAGACACTTATATTACTCTTAGTATACTAGAAAATTGTGGTTTATATAGTATTACAGTTGAAGATGTTTCAAAATGGCTTAATGATGAAGATATGAATTCTAAAGAGGATAAAAAATAAATCCTAAACATTAATTGACTTTTATGTTAAGCTATGGTATACTATATACGTATTTTAAAATGTTTGGTTATTATATTTTAATAATAACAGTTACTGTGAAAATTATTTAGGAGGATTATTTTATGCGGTACAATTTCTATTTAGACATTTTTTTTGATGAAAATTTAATTTATTTTTTATCAAGAAAATTGAGTATTAAAACCGAAATTGGGGAAGGAATCTATAAAAAAGTTTTAGCTTCGAGTCTTTATCAAAATAAGTTTGAGGAGGATTTTTTAGAAAACATAAAGCAAAAAGCTTTATGTACAAATAATAAAAGTTTTTTAATTTATTCTTTTGAAATAAAAAAATCAATACCGTCATTTCCGCGAGTTGATGATATTGTGGTTACTGATATTGCGGATATTATGAAGGTAATGAAAAAAAATTTGCTTCCAGAAAGTCTGATTTTTGCTTTACCAGAAGATACTTATATGACTTTTTTAGTGCAAAAGCGTAAAAATAATGTATTTGAGTTAAAATTGCATTCAATGTCTGAGTGGTTAAATAGTGAATATTTAAATTATATAGCCACAGGGGAAATCAATTACTTGTCTTATTAAGTAAATATTAAGTAAAGGAGATTTTTATTTCCTTTACTTTTTTTAAATATGATATAATAAATATGTATATATAAGATTTGTGGCTTAGTTTTGTCTTATATATATTGGTTATAAACATTGGGGATATGTATGCTATACATATCTCTTATTTTTTTTATTAGGCTTTTTTCTTAAAATACTTGAAAATTGTTTGATTAATCGATACAATATATAAAGGTGGTTAATATATGAAAAAACTTAATAAAAAAAGTGGTATTTCATTTATTATTCTAGTTTTAACAATAGTTGTTGCTTTAATATTACTTGCAAGTGCATATGGAGTAACAAGTAATGTTATGAATAATGGTGTTATAACAAATTTTACAGAAGATTTGCTTATGGTTCAAGATCAAGCAACACTATATTATACAATGAATGGCACAATACCAAAGTATGATGATACTGATAAAGAAACAGCTTCAAATGTACTTAGTATGGTTGATACAAAATATAGAGCTAAATTACAAGAGGAAATGGAGTTAAACAAAGATACTCAGAATGATTTTTATAAAATAGATCTATCTAAATTAGATATAGATAGATCAAGTAGAGGTTTTTCAAATTCTGGTAATGTAAGTGATGTTTTTTTGTTAGCATATCCTACTTTTAATGTATACTATTTAAAAGGTGCATCTGTTGGAGATGAAATATATTTTTCTTTATCTACAAGACTTACATCTATTGCAAGACTTCCAAATGATTTAAAAGAGAAAATTGATTATGTAATAAGTACTAAAACTTCACATCAAATAAATGTAACAAAAAATAGTGAAGATTGGTATAATAAAATGAACATAAGTATTAGTACATATGTTGATACAAATGAAACATTGTATATGTCTATTTCTGATGGAGAGTTAAAACAAATTACACCTGTTACTCAAAATACTACTAATAGATATTATTTTGATAGTTTAGAAGATATATTAAATGGTAAAACAAATATAAAAGTTACAAATTTAACACAAGAAGAAGTAGAAAATTTTGGTAATTTAGAAAAAGATAAAAAATATATAGAAATTGTAAAAAGACAATCTGGTGTTGAGATAGCACGAATAAAAATCAATTTATCTGGTTATGATAATACTGCACCAACAAGAATTTCAGAACCATTAGTTACTAGTGTTGGTGAAAACAAAAATATAAGTTTTAAAATAAAAGATGATGGAGTAGGTATATATAAAGTAAAATATGACTTTTTAGTATTCCAAGAAGATGGAAAACCAACTCAAGATTATTATAGTAATATAAAAAGTTTTGATATAGATTATTTAAGTGCAAATGGGAAAGAAGCAAATTTAAATAACGATGGTGTAGTTGAATTGCAAGTTCCAAAAAGTATAAAAAAGATGGCTTTTGTTTTAATGGATCATCTTCAAAATGCAAGATATTTTGAAGTACAAATATAATTTTAGGAGGATAATATATGAAAAATAATAATTTAAAAAGTGGAATTACAATGATAATTTTAGTTGTAACTATAGTAGTAGCAATAATTTTGCTTTTAACTGTTACTGTAGCTGCAAAAAACATATATGATAATACAGTAAAATCAAATTTTGCAACAGATATGACTTTACTTGAAGATGCAGTAAAAACATATTATCAAGCAAATAACATACTTCCAACAAAAGATCAAAATACATCAATGAGTGAATTAGATGTTGTTGCTTTGATTAATGATATTAATCCTCAAGTTGAGTTTTCAAATGAACTTGAATTAAATGGTGATAGAGTAAAAGATGGAACAAAAGATAATGAAGTTAAATTTTATGAATTAGATTTATCTATGATTGAAGCAGAAAATATTACAAAAGGCACAAAAGAAACACCTGATGATGTTTATGTAATAGCATATCCATCAATGCATGTATATTATGTAAAAGGAATTGAAGTAAAAGATGAATATTATTTTTCATTATCATCTAAGTTAACAACAAGAGCAAATTAATATATAAATAAAAAATAATGATAATTAAATAGAGAGAATATCTCTATTTTTTTCTTGCTTTTTAGGTTATCATTTTGATATAATAATTGTAATATAAATGGAGGATATATGAGTCAAGTAAAATGGACAGTTGAGCAAAAAAGTGCTATTGATAAAAAAAATTCGAATATTTTAGTTTCAGCTTCTGCAGGAAGTGGTAAAACAGCTGTATTAATAGAAAGAGTATTAAAAAAGGTAATTGATGAAAACATAGATATTGATAAGCTCTTAGTTGTTACTTTTACAAATGCAGCTGCAACAGAATTAAAAGAAAAATTAATAAAAAAGATTTATGAAAAATTAGATGAAGATAAAAATAATGCTTTTTTAAGAGCTCAACTTAAAAATATAAATAAAGCTAAAATTACAACAATAGATGCTTTTTGTTTAGATATTGTAAGATCAAATTTTGAAAAATTATCTATTGATCCAAATTTTAAAATATGTGATAATGCGCAAGCAATAATATTTAAAAACGAAGTGATAACTAATATTTTAGAAGAAAAATATGTATTAGATAAAGATGAAAAGCAAAATACTGCAGTATCACTATACAAAATATTGGAGTTATTTTCTGGTAAGGATGAAAATTTTGTAAATAGTATATTTAAAATATATAATTATATTCAAAGTTTTTCATATCCATTTTCTTTCTTAGAAGAGCAGATAGAAAAATACAACCTATCTTGTGACTGTGATTTAATCGATACTGATTTTGGAAAATCTATTTTTGATGATAGCATTAAATCTTTACAAATTTTATACAAAAAACAAGAAAATATAAGACATATGTTAGAAGGAAAAGAAGATTTTGAAAAGTATTTAAATATTATAGATATAGATATGGAATTAATAAAAAAATGTATTTTTTCTAATACTTTTGATGAACTATATTATAATTTAGAAAATATAAAAAAATTAAAATCACTTCCAAGATATACAGGAGATAATGAAGAATTAAAAATTATAGTTCAAAACTTTAGAAATAAAATATTAAAGGAAGAAATAAAGAGAATATGTAAAAAAGTATATACTACTTCAAAAAATATATTAGATGATAATAAAGTATGTTTTGAATATTTAAAATATATTTATGATGTATTAAGTTTATTTGATAGAGAGTATAAAAATATAAAAAAGAAAAATAATGTTATGGAGTTTAGTGATATAACTCATTTAGCTTTAGAAGTTTTAATTAAAAAAGATGAAAATGGAGATATTGAACTTACAGATGTTGCAAAATCATTAAAAGAAAAATATATAGAAATTTATACAGATGAATATCAAGATACAAGTTTTGTTCAAGAAGCAATATTAAATGCTATATCTAAAGGAAATAATAGATTTATGGTAGGAGATATAAAGCAAAGTATATATAAATTTAGACAAGCTATGCCAGAGATATTTAATGAAAAATATGATAAATATACTTTGTTTGATGGAGATATTTTAAGTAAAGAAGATTGTAAAATAATTCTAGCTAAAAATTTTAGAAGTAGAAAAGAAGTACTTGCATCTATAAATTATATTTTTGAAAAGATAATGTCTAAACAAGTAGGAGATTGTGATTATTCAAATTTAGAAGTATTAAAACATGGTAATACAAGTTTTGAAAATTTTGATACAAATGATTATAAAACAGATATTAATATAATTGATTTAAAAGAGGATGAAGATTTAAAAGAAATTAAAAAAGAAAATATACAAGAACCAGTAGATATCATGTTAGATGAAATGAAAGATTTTGAAATAGAAGCTACATATATTGCATCAAACATAAAAAATCTAATGCAAAATTTTAAAATATATGAAGATGGAAAGTTTAGAAATTTAAAATATAAAGATATAGTTATACTTTTAAGAAGTATGAAAAATAGAGGGAATATTTTAGAAGATATACTAAAAAGTGTTGGTATTCCTGTGTATTCTGATTCAAGTGTTTCAATATTTGATGGAGAAGAAGTAAAACTTGTATTATCTTTTTTAAATGTACTAGATAATGTATATAATGATATTGATTTAGTAAGTATTATGTTTAGTGTAATTGGCAAATTTTCTTTAAATGAAATATATAAAATAAGAAGTTACAACAAAACATCAACAATGTATGATAGTATAATTGATGCAAAAAAAATGTTAGAAGAAAAGATATCAAATAATACTAATATAAATAATAATGAAAAGATTTTATACAACAAAATAAATGAATTTTTAAATCTTTTAGATAAGTTTTATAAATATTCAAAAATATATACTGTAAGTGAACTTTTAGTAAGAATATATAAAAATACAAATATATATTATCAATTTGCATTAGAACAAAAATCAAATGTAAAAAAAGCAAATCTTGAACTTTTAGTTGATTATGCAAGAAATATAGAAAGTACATCAAAAAGTACATTAAGTTCATATATTACATATATTAATAATTTAAAAAATAAATCAGACGATATGTCTTCTGCAAAAGTATTAGGTGAAAATGAAGATGTTGTAAGAATAATGACAATACATAAGTCAAAAGGTCTTGAATTCCCAGTAGTATTTTTATGTGATACATCAAGGAAGTATCTAACTAGAGATTTAACAGAACCAGTTATAATGCATCATAAATATGGTATAGGTATAGATAAAGTAGATGATAATTATAAAATTAAATATCCAAGTGCAATTAAAGAGGCAATAAAATCTGCAAGTTTAAAAGAAATCGCATCAGAAGAATTAAGAATGTTATATGTTGCACTTACTCGTGCAAAAGAAAAACTTGTAATATATGGTACAGTAAAAGATTATGATAAAATAAAAAAAGATATGTTTGTACTTTATGATAACGGTAAGATAGAAAGTAGTATTGTAGCAAATAATAAATCATATCTTTCAAATATACTTTTAGCTTTAAATGATTATAATGAAAATGAAAACTTATTTAATATTAATATTATAAAAAAAGATAAGATGGTAATAAATGATATTTTAAATAAAGATGAGATATCTATAGATAAAATATCAGATACAGTTAATATGTTATACAAAAACAGTAATGTATCATTAGATGATATTGAAAAATATAAAAAAGAGTATAATAAAATATTAAATTTCAAATATAAGTATTTTGAAGATACAATAACCAATACAAGAGTAAGTGTAAGTAATTTAAAACAAAAAGATAATAATGAAAATATAAAGAGTATTTTTACGGATGAAAAAAAAGATTTAGAAGATATAAATGAAAATATAATAGAAGAAAAATATAAGAAGCCTGAATGTTTAACTTTAAATACAAAAAAATATTCAGGAGCTAGAAAAGGAACTTTAATTCACTTTATATTAGAGAATTTAGATTATAGTATAGATTATGATATAAATAGTTTAAAACAATATATAGATAAATTAGTAAAAGATGAGGTTATAAACATACAAGATAAAAAATATATAAATGTATATAGTATATTAAGATTTTTAAAATCAAAAATAGGACTAGAATTAAAAAATGCAGTTTATGTAAAAAAAGAAGAAGAATTTGTTTTAAAATGTAATGACATATCAAAAAGTACAATTCAAGGTGTAATAGATTTATATTATAAAACTAAAGATTCAAAAATAGTACTTGTTGATTTTAAAACTGATAGAATTGAAAGTGAAAATGAATTTATAGAAAAATATAAAAAACAATTACAAATATATAAAATTGCAATAGAAAACATACTTAATGTAAAAGTAGATATGGTATATATATATTCATTTAACTTAAATAAAGAAATTTTGTTACAGGAGGTATAGAATGGATTTTACAAGTAAAGATATTTTACACATTAAAAAAAATGGAGTAGAATATTTATCATTTAAAATCTTAAAAGAATTTGGTGTTAATAATTATATAACATTAAGATTTGGTGGTGTAAGTAGTGCTGAATATAACAAATCATTAAATTTTAGATATACAGGTCTTGATACAAAAGAAAATGTACTAAAAAATCTAGATATTATAAAAAAAGAGGCGAATATAAAAAATGATATATATAAAGCTATGCAAGCACATACGGACAAGATACTTGTCATAAATAAAGATAATATGGAAAATTATAAATTTGAAAACTTTTGTAATGAAAACTATGATGGATATGTTGTAAATGAAAAAGGAATATATACACTTGTTACAACTGCAGATTGTAATCCAATTATTTTATATGATAAAAAAAATAACGTATATGCAAATATACATAGTGGTTGGATGGGAACTATAAAGAAGATATATTTAAATGCTTTTAAAATTATGCAAAAAAGATTCGGTACAAATGCAGAAGATTTAATAGTATGTGTAGGGCCATCAATTAATAAGTGTTGTTTTACAAGTAAAGAGGAAAGTTTTAAGAAAAAATTTACTGATGTGTTTGAAAATGAGCAAGAATATTTATATTATGAGAAAGATAAAGAAATATTTCATATAGATATGCCATATTTAATAAAAAGAGATTTTATAAATTTAGGTGCAAATAAAAAAAATATAATACTATCAAATATATGTACAAAATGTAATAATAAATATTTCTTTTCTGCAAGAGATTCAAGACAAAAAGGATATGAAGATTTTGGAACATTTGCGACGATTGTGGGAATTTAGGTTATTTATAAGTTTGAAAATTTGATGAAATTTTATACATACAATTGACTAACAAAAATATCTTTGATATAATAGCCATGTTAGAACATAAAGGAGTGGTTAGTTAATGCTAAAAAAAATAAATTTCCCAAATAAATTAACTTTATTAAGAATTATATTAATACCATTTTTTGTGATATTTATGAGTTTACCACAAGAATGGGTATGGCCATATTATACAGGTCTTGTAATATTTATAGTTGCTGCAATTACAGACTTTTTTGATGGACATATTTCAAGAAAGAAAAATTTAATTACTAAGTTTGGAAAAATAATGGATCCTTTAGCTGATAAATTATTAATCTCTGCTGGATTTATAATGCTTACAGGGTTAAATGTAATACCTGCTTGGATAACAGCTATAATTGTATTTAGAGATTTCTTTGTTAATGCATTTAGAATGTTTGGCGTCGATAAAGGAAAAGATTTAGGAGCAGGACCAAGTGGAAAATTAAAAACAATATTTGAGCTTATAAGTATTCCACTAGCAATACTTGGAAAAATATTATTTACTACTAATTCATATTTTGCATTTGTTAGTGAGGTTTCATTACCTATGTTTGAATTAATGGTAAATGTATTAATGAGTATTACAGTTACAGCAGCAGTTATATGTACATTAGTATCAATGGTAATATACTTTTTTCAGTATAAAGAAGATATAAATGTGGAAGAATAAATATATATAAACATTATAGTGAACTTTTTTATAGTTCACTATTTTTCTATATAGATTTTTTAAATAAAATTTTGTATAATATAAGTGGTGAATAAAATGAGTTTTGTACATTTACATGTTCATACAGAATATAGTTTGTTAGATGGACAAATTAGAATAAAAGAACTTGTTGAAAAGGTAAAAAAATTATCTATGAATGCTGTTGCAATAACAGATCATGGTAATATGTTTGGTGTTATTGAATTATACAAAGAATGTAAAAAGCAAAATATAAAACCAATACTTGGTTGTGAAGTATATGTAGCACCAAGAAGCAGATTTGAAAAACAAGGAAAAATAGATAGTGAACCAAATCATTTAGTACTTCTTGCAATGAATAATATTGGATATAAAAATTTAATAAAATTATGTTCAATTGGTTATACAGAAGGTTTTTATTACAAACCACGTATTGATATGGAGGTATTAAAAAAATATAATGAAGGTTTAATTTGTTTAAGTGCTTGTCTTGCTGGAAAACTTGCAAGACAGATTGTCATGTCAAATTTAACTGGTGCAAAAGAAACAATAGAGGAATTTATAGATATTTTTGGAAAAGATAGATATTTTTTAGAAATACAAGATAATAAATTAAGAGAACAACTACTCGTAAATCAAAATATAATAGCTCTTGCAAAAGAATATGGTTTAAATGTAGTTGCAACAAATGATTGTCATTATTTAGATAAATCAGATTACGATAGTCATGAGGTACTTTTATGTATAGGTACAAGAAAAACATTAAATGAAGAAGATAGAATGTCATTTAAGACAAATGAATTTTATGTAAAAAGTGAAGAGGAGATGTTACAAGCTTTTTCAAATTTTAAAGAGGCAGTGTATAACACTCAAAGAATAGCTGATATGTGTAATGTTGAAATAGAATTTGGTAAAACTATATTACCAGAATTTAAAATAAATGAAGATATGACACATTTAGAATATTTTACAAAATTATGCTATAATGGAATAAAAAAAAGATATAGTGAAGATAAATATGATGAAGTAAAAAAAAGAGTAGATTATGAGATATCAGTCATTGATAAAATGGGGTATATAGATTATTTCTTAATAGTAGCTGATTTTATAAATTATGCAAAATCTCAAGATATACCAGTAGGGCCTGGAAGAGGCAGTGGAGCAGGTTCTATTTGTGCATATTTAATTGGAATAACAAATATTGATCCTTTAAGATTTAATTTAATATTTGAAAGATTTTTAAATCCAGAAAGAGTTAGTATGCCAGATTTTGATGTAGACTTTTGCTATGAAAGACGTGGAGAGGTTATTGATTATGTTTCAAGAAAATATGGGAAAGATCATGTAGCACAAATTATAACATTTGGTACACTTGCTGCAAAGGCAGTAATAAGAGATGTTGCAAGAGTGTTAGATATTTCATATCAAAAAGCAGATATAATAGCAAAATTAGTACCTAGGGATTTAAAAATAACAATAGATAAAGCATTAGAACAAAATGTAGAATTAAAAAATATGTATGATACAGATATAGAAGTAAGGCATACAATAGATATATCAAGAAAATTAGAAGGGCTTGCAAGACATGCTTCAACTCATGCAGCTGGAGTAGTTATAACAAAAGAACCGGTTGTAAATTATGTTCCGTTATATGAGATATCTGATCAGATTTCAACACAGTTTACAATGACTACATTAGAAGAATTGCGGCTTTTAAAGATGGATTTTTTAGGACTTAGAACTTTAACAGTAATATACGATACAATAAAACTCGTAAAAAAAATACGTAATATAGATGTAAAGTTTGATGATAAATATGATGATAAATTAACATACAAATTGTTAACTGAGGGAAAAACTCTTGGAGTATTTCAAATGGAAAGTAAAGGTTTTATTCAAATGATGATGAAGTTAAAACCAGACACAATAGAAGATATAGTAGTTATGATATCGTTATATAGACCAGGACCTATGGATCAAATTCCAAGATATATAAAAAATAAAAATAATCCAGAGCATATTGAATATACACATGAATCTTTAAAGAGTATATTGAATGTTACATATGGATGTATGGTATATCAAGAACAAGTAATGCAAATATTTAGAGATCTTGCAGGATATAGTTTGGGCAGAGCAGATATAGTAAGACGTGCAATGGGAAAAAAGAAAATAGATGTTATGAATAAAGAAAGAGCTATATTTGTAGAGGGAGCTAAAAAGAATAATATAGATGAGGAAAGTGCAAATAAAATATTTGATGAAATGGCAGAATTTGCAAAATATGCATTCAATAAATCACATGCTGCGGCTTATGCAGTTGTAACTTATCAAACAGCATATTTAAAGGCACATTTTAAAGAAGAATTTATGGCTTCTACTATGAATAGTATGATTGGAAATTTAAAGAAAATACCAGAATATATAGAAGAGTGTAAGTCACTTGGAATAGAGGTCCTAAAACCAGATATAAATGAAAGTTATGGTAAGTTTGCAGTAATAAATGGTAAAATTAGATTTGCACTTGAGTCTATAAAAAATGTTGGTGAAAATGCAATAGATGAAATAGTAAAAGAAAGAAAAATAAATGGAAAATATTTAAGTTTTGTTGATTTCTGTAAAAGAGTATCTTTAGATGTAGTAAATAAAAAATGTATAGAAAGTTTAGTAATGGCTGGATGTTTTGATGAAATCGAAAAGGATGTAAATAGATATGATATATTAGACTCTTATGAAAAAATAATAGATAATGTAAATAATACAAAAAGAAATAACTACGTAAATCAAATGAATTTTTTTGATATTGGTGTTATAAGTAAAAAATCCGATATTGAGATAAAAAAGACAGGAAGAAATTTAAGTAAAAAAGAAATGTTAAATATGGAAAAAGAAATGCTAGGATTATATGTATCTGGCCATCCATTAGATGAATATAAAGATTATATATTAAAAAATTCAAGTGTTACTTCTAAAAAATTAAATGATATTATAGATAGTAATGAATTTGATACTGAAAAAAATGAATATGATTCAAAATTAGTTACAATATGCGGTATGATAACAGAGATAAGAAAACTTACAACAAGATCAAATAAACAGATGTTATTTGCAAAAGTAGATGATTTATATGGTAGTATTGAAGCAGTTATATTTCCAAATATATATGCAAGATTTCTAAATATAATTCAAAAAGATACAGTAGTAAAAATAACTGGTAAAGTATCATTAAAAGAAAATGATTTACCTAAAATACTTGTTAGCAATTTAGAAGTTGTAAAAATTCAAAATACTAAAAAAATATATATAAGAATACCAAAAGATAAACTTGATTTAGAACCAAGAGTAATTGGATATATAAAAGATTTAAATAAAGAGTATAATGGAACAACTCCAGTATATATATATTATGATGGCACAAATAAAGTAAAACTTTTGAATAAAAGTATGTGGCTTATTTGTAATAATGAAGTAAATGAAAAGTTAAATTTAGCTTTTGGAGAAGAAAATGTAAAAATTAAATAATATATAATATATAATATAAAGTAAATAAAATTTGTTAAAGGTTAATAAAAAAACTCAAATTCGAATTTTAATTTACTTTATTTTTTTGTTGAAAAAAGTTTTTTTATTTGTTATAATCCAAAATGAGAGGTTATATATGATAAAAAAGATAAGTAGAGTAAGAAGAAATATTGTACTTTATGAATTTTATCGAATGTTTGGCTATGATTACTTATTTTATAATGCTGTTTCATACTTATTTTTTACCATAGTAAAGAAATTAGATGTCTCAGAAGTAATGTTTATAGCAGGTTTTAGTGCAATATTTTGTGCGATATTTCAAATATTTACAGGATTTATAGTAGAAAAATTAGGTTTGAAAAAAAGTATGTGTCTTGGAAACTTTTTTTGGGTAATACAATGTCTTTTAGTTATAGTATCAAATAACTTTTGGATGTTTGTATTTGCTGAGGCATGTGCATCATTTGGTACCTGTCTTAAAGGTCTTACTGAAACGCAAGTACTGTATAATACATTAAAAAAGGTTAGAAAAAAAGATAAGTTTTCAAAAGTAGAGGGAAATGGAGTATTTTTGTACTATTTATTAGAATCAATTGGATGTATATTTTCCGGAACACTTTTTGAATATAACAATTATTTACCAATATATATAACTCTTACAACACTTATTATATCGTTTATAATATCATTATTTTTTGAAAATGTTGATAACAAGAAAAAAGAAAATATAAAATTTAATATAAAACAATATGTAAAAGGTTTTAAATTAGTTTTAAATAGTAAAAGAATACTTTCAATTTTTTTCTATGTATTTATAATGTCTGGAATAATTGCAGTAGTATATTCTACTTTACAAAAATCAACAATTTTAGCACTTGGAGTAGATGTATCGCATTACACTATAATTTATGCATTACTTATATTTTGTGTAGGTATAGGTTCTAGATATCAATATAAATATGAAGGGGTGACAAAAAGAAAGACATTAATAACAATAGGATTATTTTTAACAATAATATTTATAGCAATTGGTATAGTAAATAATTATATGCCAAATGGATTAACACTTTTAGTTATTACAGTAATACTTTTAATTATTCATAATTTATTCCAAGGATTATACAGAATTTCTGTAAAAAAATATATGAATAATTTTACAACACAAACGGTACTTAGTAGAATTTTATCAATATTTTATATGTGTGAAGGCCTTGGAAAATCATCACTTCTTTTTATATCAGGATTTTGTGTTGATATATATGGTGTAAATAATACATATATAATTATAGGAAGCTCAGTATTATTTTTACTTTTAATAGTTATATATTTTATGCAAAAACATCTTGGAAAAGATCCTGAAAATTATTCAAAAAAAGATATATTTAATTATGATTTAGAAGAAGAAAAAATAGAAAAAATAAATACATAGTAAAAAATAGGCTTAAGACTAGACAAAGTCTTAAGCTTATTTTAGTATATTTATTTTTTATCTTGTTTAAACATTTCACTTGCAGTACCTAAAGCACTTAAAGCTTTTGTTGCTTCAAAAGGAATAAATACTTTGTTTGCAGGACCATTTGATATTTTCTCTAAAGATTCTAAAGATTTTAAAGCTACTAGTTTATCATCTGGTTTAGAATTCATTATTGCATTATATACAAGAGAAATTTCTTGTGCTTTTGCCTCTGCAACTTTTTTAATTGCTTCAGCATTACCTTCAGCTTCAAGTATTTTTGATTCTCTTATACCTTGTGCACGTCTAATACTAGATTCACGTTCAGCTTCAGCTTCTAAAATTGTAGCTTGTTTTTTACCTTCAGCAAGAGTTATATCTGATTGACGTTTACCTTCTGATTCAAGAATAATAGCTCTTTTATTTCTTTCAGCATTCATTTGTTTTTCCATTGCATCTCTTACATCAGCAGGTGGTTTAATATCTTTTATTTCAACTCTTTCAACTTTACATCCCCATCTATCAGTTGCTTCATCTAATATTTGTCTTAATTGAGAGTTAATTTGTTCTCTTGAACTAAATGTACTATCTAAATCCATTTTACCAACAATATCACGAATTGTTGTAATAGCAATATATGCAATACCTTTTTGTAAACTTTCAATTTCATATACTGCTTTTACTGGATCAATTATTTGATAGAATACAACTGTATCTATTGTTATAGTTACATTATCTTTTGTAATAACACTTTGAGGTGTTACATCCATTGTTTGTTGTTTTAAACTTACAACAGCTCTTACAGTATCAACAAAAGGTAGGATGAAGTTTAAACCAGCATCTGCAGTCTTATTATATTTACCAAAACGTTCTATAATTCTAACTTCTGATTGTCTTACAACTTTAATAGAACAAAATGCTACTACTATTACGATTACAAGTAGTATTATAAAAAACCATTCCATAAAAATTCCTCCTTAAAATATTTTTAGGTAAGATTAATTTTCTTTAGCTATTTTTTCAACTATAAGTTTAACACCATCTATTCCGGTAACTTTTACTGTTTCACCTTCATTTATAGTAACATTATTAGAAGAGACAGCAGACCAAAGTTCACCATTTAATTTAACTTGACCAGTTGAATTTATATTATCTATTTCTTTTATAACTAAAGCTTCTTTTCCTATATTTGAATTACTATTCATTGGTGTTGAATTATTTTGTTTAAATAATTTATTTATAAGTGGTTTCATAAATAATATTAATATAATTGTAGATATAGCAAATACTGCTACTTGAACACCAAAACTTGCACCTAAAACACAAGCAACAAATGCTAAAAGTGCACCAATTCCTGGCCAAAACATAAGAAAAGTTACAGTAAATATTTCAATTAAAAGAAATATACCACTAAGTATAAGCCATAAAGCCCATGTTGGCATCTATACTCCTCCTTTCTGTTTGAAATATATAACTCTAATAAGATTATACTATAGTTTAGTTTAAAATACAACAAATTTATGTAAATTTGGTCGAAATATGTTATAAAATAAAAAAGTATATATTTAAAAAAAAATAATATAATATAGTATTAAACTTATGATGAATTACATTAATTAACAATAAATTTAGTAAATATTGAGGCTTTCTTTATTAACTTGACATACTTTTTAATATATGCTAAAATGTTAAAAAAGATAGGATTTGTATCTTTTAAATATTAAAGTATTATTACAAAATTTGACAAAAAGCAGTGATTATGCTATAATTTAATAGTAACCTTTAAGAAAATAAGAGGAAGGAGCAGTTTAAAATTATGGAAAAAAAAGGTGTGCTCAGTACATTAAGATTTATATTTTTTACAATAGTGACTTTAGTACTTATATTTAGTGCAGTTGTTATTACAGTACTTAATATGTATAAGCCAACTGTAAAAGCATATATAAATGGAAATTTCATTGGATACTTTACTGACGAACAACATTTCGATAGTGTATACAATGATTTAGTTACTGAAAAGCAAAATATTGATCCAAATGTTAAAGTGTATTTAGAAAGTGAGCCTGTGTTTGAATCTTGTTATATTAGAGAAAATCTTTTAAAAGATCAAAATGTATATACAAGTTTAAGAGCTCAAATAAAAACAGAGTATACTATATATAACGTCGCTGTTGATGGAGAAACAAAGATGACATTCTCTACACAAGACGAAGCAAATAAGTATGCTGAGAATTTGAAACAAGAAGTATCAAAGTTAAATACAGAAGTAAAAGAAGAAAAGGTTAGCGAATTAAAAGAGACAACAACTATAGAAAGAGCCGATGCAATACTTAAAGATATTGTAGATAGAAATAAACCTGTTGAAACTCCTAAAGTAACAGTAAATAAGAATAAAAATACTAATACTACAAATACGGTAAAAACAATAGGAGCAACTTCAGTTCAAGCTACTGGTGCTGGTGTATGGCCAACAGTAAATAGAAGAATTAATTGTGCATATATGGGATATGCTGGTCATACTGGTATAGATTTAGGTGGTTCAATTGGTACAGCAATTTATGCATATAGAACTGGTACAGTTACATTTGCTGGTTGGGGTACTGGTTATGGATTACATGTAAAGGTAGACCACGGAAATGGTATGTCAACACTTTATGCACATTGTAGTCAGTTATTAGTATCAGTAGGTCAACAAATAACAGAAGGACAAATGATTGCAAAAATTGGTATGACAGGTTACACTACTGGACCTCACGTACATTTTGAGGTAAGATTAAATGGTGTTCCAGTAAATCCATATCCATATATTGCAGGAAAATAAACTAATTTAGATATATAAAATTGTAAATATATATTATACAATTTATATATAAATCACCTATTTCTCAGAAATTACGTTTCCCGTGTGTTTCTTAGATTTAGGCAAGTTAAATAATAAGGAGGGAAAAGAAATGACTAAAGAAAGAAAAGCTGAAATATTAAAAACTTATGCTAGAACTGAAAATGATACTGGTTCAGCAGAAGTTCAAATAGCTCTTTTAACAGAAAGAATTAATGAACTTACTGAACATTTAAAAGTACACAAAAAAGATAATCATTCTAGACGTGGGTTATTAATAATGGTAGGAAAAAGAAGAAGACTTTTAGACTACTTAGTAAGAACTGATATCGAAAGATATAGAGATATTATTTCTAAATTAAATATAAGAAAGTAATAAAGGTTATTTTAAGAAGATGGATAAAAAAATCCATCTTTTTTTTGTAAATAAGTTACTATTAAAATATTAAAACTTGTCAATTAGAAAAAAATATGTTAATATCTAAGTAAATTAAAAGAAAGGAATGATTTTTATTATGAAAAAAGAAGAAATAACATTAAAAAATACAAAAGCAGAAATTCTAGAAGCATTAAACGAAGCATTAGAAAGAGAAAAAAATATGGCTAAGATGAAATATGAACCAGAAAAAGAAGAAAAAAAACAAAAGATAGAAAAAGCTATAGAAGTATCAAGAGAAAATGTAGAACAAAAAGTTTTTTCTGAAGAATTGAATAACAAATTTAAAGATTTGGAAGTTGCAATAAAAGCTGAAGAAGAAAAGCTAAAAGATTTATACGGAGTGGAAAAAGAATTAAGTAATATCGTCGTAGTAGTTAATGCAGGAAAAGATTATATGAATAAACTTGAAAAAGAAAAAAGTATAAAAACAGAAGAAATGAATAATGGTATAAAAAAATTAGAAGAAGAATACAAATCAAAAAAAGAAGAACTTGAAAAAGAATATGATTTAAAAGCAAAATCATTAAAGATGGAAAGAGATAGAGAAATAGAAGAATATAATTATAAATTAAAAAGAGAAAGAGAAATAAGTAATAACAAATGGGAAGATGAAAAAAATGAGAGAGAGGGTAAATTAGCAAAAAAAGAATTAGAAGTAGAGGAATTATTAGAAGAAGCAAAATCAAATGTAGAACACACTAAAGAGTTAGAAAATAAAGTAAATGAATTCCCAAATTTATTAGAAAAAGAATATGCTAAAGGAAAAAAAGATGCGACTGTTGAATTAGAAAAAGAACATAAATATACAACTGAATTATTAAAAAAAGATTTTCAAAATACAATAGATAGACAAGAAGATAAAATTACGTCATTAAAGGAAGAATTAGAAAAATTAAATAACGAAAAGAATTCTTTACAAGAAAAATTAGATCAAGCTTATAATCAAATAAAAGAAATGGCTACTAAAACAGTAGAAGCAACAGGTGGTGTTAAAATTCTTGGGAATAATAACAATGAAGTTAAGTAATTTGTTATAAAATAAGAAAAAGTACTTGAAAAATTTTAGTAAAATAATATATAATTTTAATATAATTGTAAATGATTAAAATAAGTATATGTAAACTAAAAGGAGTACAAGTATGATAATACTACACACACACACACACACACACACGTAAAATTTTGTAAAAAATGTAAAGTAAAAAAAGAAAATAAGTTAAAATATGTAAAAAATGTAAACCAGTACTAGTATAAAGCTAGTATTGGTTTTTTGCACCTAAAAAGGAGGAATTTTTGATATATGAATAGTTTAAAACAAAAAGAACAAAATACTAAAAAGGGAATAAGTCTAATAGTATTAGTAGTAACAATAGTAGTGATAATTATACTTGTAGCAACAGTATTATACAATATAACAGATGGAAAAATATTTGGAGTAGCAAATGAATCAGTATTTAAAAATGATTTAAGAGTAATAGAAGAAGAATTTGAGATGTTTGTGCAAACCAAGGCAGCCCAAAGTGTAGGAAAGTTTGAAATAGAAAGTTTAAATGCAGCAGATAATGGATTAACATACAATACCAAAACAAATGAGAATGAAAAGGATATATATGATGTAATACCAACAGCAAAGAAAGGATATTACTCAGAATTTGAGATAATAAAAGGAGAGTTATATTATAAAGGAAATGTGGAACAAAAACTAATATGGGCAAAAGAATTAGGAATAGGAATAATCCCATATGAAATAGTAGATGGAGTTTTAATATCTGCAAATAGTAACTTACTTTTACTAGATAGTACAGGAACAGTAAGAATACCATATAACGTAACAAAAATAGATAGTGGAGTATTTAATAATTTAGAGGGACTTACAAGAGTAATTATTCCTGGAAGTGTAAAAGAAATAGGTAAAAATGCTTTTTCAAATAATACATCACTGCAAGAGGTAATAATGGAAGATGGTGTTGAAATTATAGGAGAATATGCATTTCTGAGATGTTCAAATTTAACTACTATAAAATTATCAAACACAATTAAAGAGTTAAAAAATGGTTGTTTTAGTTATTGCTCAAAACTTTCAAATATTAATTTACCAAATAGTATAACAAATATAGAAACACAAAGTTTTACTGGTTGTAATTCTATAATAAGTATTAATTTACCGGAAAATTTAACTACTATATCTCAAGATGTTTTTTCTGGATGTAAAAATTTAGAATATATAAACATACCATCGTCTATAAAAACGATAGAGACAGGAGCATTTAGTGGATGCACTAAATTAAATAATCTAGATGTAAGTAAAAATGATTATTTTTCTTTTGAAAATAATTGTCTGTATAGTAAAGATTTTAAAACATTATTAGGAGCAATAGGAAGTCCGACTAGTATAACAATTAATACCTTAACTGAAAAAATAGAATATAATGCTTTTAATGGTTATACATCAATAAAAGAAATATATATACCAGCAAGTGTGAAAACTATTGGTTCAGAAATGGCTTTTGGTACTCATAAAATAGATAAAATTGTTGTGGATAGCAAAAATCAATATTTTACTTGCTTAGATAATGATTTATACTCAATAAATTATGAAGTATTGTATAAATGTAATAAAACAGGAGATATAGATATAAAAGAAGGAGTAAAGGAAATTAAAAGAGGTGCTTTTATTACAAATGGTGTTGTTACATCTATAGATTTGCCAGAAAGTTTAGAAGCAATTACAGGTCTTTCTACTATCCCATCAAGTATTAATTATTTATATTTGCCAAAAAATGTTAAAAATATATCTTCATCTTCAATAATTTTTGTAGAAAATATAGAAGTTTCAGAGGAAAATCAAACATTTACATTATTAAATGATAAGTATTTAGTAGATAAAGCTCAAAAAAGATTATATTGGGTAAAAAAAGATGTAGAATATATTGATGATTTACCAAACAGTATAGAAACTATTGAATCTAGAGCCATCTCATATTGTCCATCTTTAAAAAATGTTATATTACCAAATGGAGTAAAAACTTTAAACAGTAGTATTTTTCAAAGTTGTAATAAACTTACAAGAGTTGAAATACCAAGTAGTGTAGAAACTATGAGTTCAGCTACATTTAAAAGTGCAAATAATTTAACAGAAATAATTATACATAAAAAAAGAGGAGAAGTAGCAGGAGAACCATGGGGTGCAGTGTATGGTACAAGAGTTATAACTTATGATGAGTAGAATTTATTAAAAAAATAAAAAATGTAAAAAAATTAATTTAAGTGCCAAAAACGTGAAATTTTTTACTAAAGTAAGTGCCAAAAACGTGAAACTTGATTGACATGTATAATAATTTATAATATAATATATATTAGGTGAGTGCATGGAAAGAAAAATATATCAAGAATTATTAGAATGGAAAAATACAAACATTGATAAACCATTAATGGTTATAGGAGCAAGACAAATCGGAAAAACATATATAATTAATGAATTTTGTAAGAAAGAGTTTGAAGAATATATTTATATAAATTTATTAGAACAAGCAGATATTGTAAAAATATTCAAACAGGAAATTAATACTCAAGAAAAATTTAATAGAATGAAAATATATTTAGATAAAGATATTGATTTGGAAAAAACTATTATTTTTTTTGATGAGATTCAGGAATGTGAAGAAATAATTAGTGCATTAAAATATTTTAATGAATCTTCTGAACCATTTAAAATTATTTGTGCGGGTAGTTTATTAGGTGTAAAAATAAAAAGAATGCATAGTTCATTTCCGGTAGGTAAAGTAAAAATGATAAATATGTATCCTATGGATTTTGAAGAATTTTTAATGGCAAATAATAGTAAACCATTAATAGAGGAAATAAAAAAATCTTATAAGACAAATGAACCATTAGACTTAATATTACATAAGAAAACTTTGGATTTATATAGATTATATCTTTGTGTTGGTGGAATGCCTGAAGCGGTAAAAAATTTATTATCTAATAATAAAGATATTTTAAAATTCGATAGTGATATTATTACAGATATTTATAAATCATATTTAAATGATATGAATAAGTATGTGTCTAATAAATTTGAAGCTACTAAAATAGAAGCAATTTATAAATCTATTCCATCACAACTTGGAAATATAAGTAATAAATTTCAATATGGTAAGATAAATTCAAATGCTAGAAAAAGAGATTATGAATCGTCATTAAATTGGTTGCTTTCAAGTACTATGGTTCTTAAGTGTCCAGTATTAAAAAAACCAGAAATACCACCTTTAGGATTTATTGTAGATGATAATTTTAAATTGTATTTAAGTGATGTTGGAATTTTGTTAAAAATGTTAGAAATAAAATATAAAGATATTATTTTAGATAATCTTTTATTATACAAGGGAATAATTGCTAAAAATTATGTTGCTACACATCTGGTAGCAAGTAAACATTCATTAATGTATTGGAAATCAGAAAATGAAGCAGAGATCGACTTTTTGATATATAATGATGACGGAATTATACCGATTGAAGTAAAAGCAAATGAAAATGTAGGAAGTAAGAGTTTAAAACTTTATATGAAAAGATATAAACCAAAATATTCAATAAGAATTTCTAGTAAAAATTTTGGATTTGAAAATAATATAAAATCAGTTCCTTTATATGCAACTTTTTGTATAAAATAAAAAAAAACACTTGAAAAATTTTGGTAAAATAGTATATAATTTTAGTATAAATGGAAATAAATAAAATTAATATATGTAAACTAAAAGGAGTATAAGTATGATTGTACTACACACACACACACACACACACACGTAAAATTTTGTAAAAAATGTAAAGTAAAAAATATAAAAATAGAAGAAAATGTAAAAAATGTAAACCAGTACTAGTAAAAGCTAGTATTGGTTTTTTG